>JAPYWO010000165.1 GCA_028276305.1 Candidatus Thermokryptus sp. | reverse complement strand
CCGCGGACGGAAAATATGTGATTGCTGTTGGTGCTGTTGATTCAACTGGAAATATCGCTTCTTTCAGTTCAATGGGACCGACTTATGATGGGAGGATAAAGCCCGATGTTTGCGCTCTCGGTGTTTCTGTTTTCGGTGCTTCAAATGGTTCATCCTCAAGTTATGTTTATGCTTCCGGGACATCTCTTTCTTGTCCGATTGTATCTGGAATCGCTGCTTTAATTTTATCAACTCATCCCGAACTTAACTCTTTTGAAGTAAGAGATGCGATAAGAAACACCGCAAGTAGAGCGAATAACCCAGATAATGACTACGGTTGGGGCGTTGTTGATGGTCTTTCATCTGCTTTGTATCACGGACCAATTTTGAGCAATTTCCCGGAAATAAAAGAAAATGTAAATGGTTATGAGATATCCGTTTATGCTATGTCCAAAAGCGGGATAAAGGAGATTTTTATAATGGCAAACAATCAAAAAGTTCCGATGTACCCCGTTTCCGAAAATAAATTCGCCGGCGTGTTAAGTTCGCTACCGTCTCAATTTTCAATTTTTGTCGTTGACAATCAAAATAAAAGCAACTTCTTGACGACATATCTTGACTCAAAACCGCCCGACAAATTTTATCTTTCGCAGAACTTTCCCAACCCGTTTAACTCCCAAACGATTTTTCTTCTTGATGTACCTGAGCCAGCTCAGGTAGAAATTTCAATTTATAATATCCTCGGTCAAAAGGTTAGAACGCTTGAAAATAGATTTTTTTCGCAACCCGTCAGAGGTTACAGGATAGCTTGGGATGGGAAAGATGAAGAGGGAAGAAATTTGCCAAGTGGTGTTTATTTTTGCCGACTTGAGTCGCAGAAATTTAAAACTGTCCGAAAGGTTGTTTTGATGAGATGAGGGGAGAAAACTCAGAAATAAAATTTTTGGGTCTTGGGCAGATATTACTTGCCTCTTTTCTCGTCTTCGTTCTCCTCGCTGTGACGCTAATTAAAAAGGTTTGGTCTTGGGCACCTTTTGACTTTATATCAGGAATTTTGTCGGTTGCCCTTCTGATAACATTTATGTTAATCGTTCAACCGTTTGCGAAGAAGTTTGAGGGAAATCCAGTTGAAGCTTTAAAGTTCATCAGCGCTTTTTTATTCTCACTCATCTTGATTTCGTTTGTGTTCAAAAACCTGATCAATGTCACAAAACAAGATAACATCGTTGTCCCATCGCTTTACGGCGATGTTGTAATGACTAACCTGTTCAGCGTTATTTACATTTTTTTAGTTGCTGTCATTTTTTCAATTTTTATGAAGGTTTTGTTCCTTGGCAGAGGAAGAGAAGTTAAAGTTAAATTCATTTTAACGCTTGCCTTTTTCGCCATTTATCTGTCTTTTACCGATTTATTTGAATCGCTCAGCAAAATGTTAAGAGCAGTTGTCTTTGAGCCAGGAATTGCGATGATTATCCTATTCTTTTTATTTATGTGGATTTCCATTAGGATTCCATGGGTGATAAGTTTGAGAAAGCGTGAGAAATACCTCGTCTTATTGTTCTCTTCACTTACATTTATCTTTGTCATATTTCACGGTAGCCCCCTGATAACTGGCGGAGGTGCTGAGGCGTTGCGTTTTTATTCACCGCTGCTTTTCTCGTTCGCTCATTATTATTTTGACACATTTATAGGGGTTTATTCTTTTTTTGTTTTCGTAAGCACAATTTTTCACCTTCCAACAACTGAAATTTACGAGCGGAAAGTTGCAGAGCTTTCAACTTTGCAAAACATCGGCAAACTCGTCGCACAAATGCTTGACATCAGGGAGTTTTCTGAGACAGCTTTGAAAATCGCTATGGAGATTACAAATTCAAAATCAGCTTTGATTGAAATTAAACTTGCTGAAAACGAAATAATTCACAGAGGTATAGGAACTGATACGGAAAAGCTGAAAGAGATAACAGCGGATAAAAATCTTGATAAACATCTCGTCGTTAATTTTGATGATGGGGATGTTTTGATTGCGCCTCTTATCGCTCACGGGAAAACCTCCGGTTATTTATCCTTGATGAAAAAGGAAGGAGGATTTGACGCTGATACTCTAAACCTTGCGCTTGCTTTTGCAGATCAAATCGCTATAGGCGTTGAGAATTATAAGCTTGTCATGGAATCAATTGAAAAAGAGAGGTTGCTGAGGGAGTTTGAACTTGCAAGGCAGATTCAGAAGAAGCTTCTCCCTGGGGTTCTTCCGAAGTCAAATAAGTTTGAGATGTCAGCGTTATCTTCGCCCGCTTTTGAAGTGGGCGGTGATTATTATGACTTCGTTATTCACAAAGATGGAAACTTGTCTTTTATCGTTGCAGATGTTTCTGGCAAAGGAGTTTCAGCAGCTTTTTATATGGCTGAGATAAAAGGGATTTTTCAGTCAATTTCAAAAATTTACAAGAATCCGACCGAGTTTTTGCTTGCGTTTAACGATGCAGTATATGGTCATGTTGATAAAAAGTTTTTCATAACCTTGATTTACGCTTACTTTGATGTGAAAAACGGTTCAATTCAAATTGCAAGGGCAGGACATCTTCCCCCGATATTTGTCAGAGGAAAGAAAGTTGAATTTCTTAAACCACCAGGACCTGGAATTGGACTTATGGAGACGAAGATGTTTGAAAGGTATATAAAACCAGTTAAATTAAAACTTGAAAAGGACGACTTGCTTATTTTTTATAGCGATGGTGTTATTGAGGCGATGAATAAAAGTTGGGAGGAGTTTGGCTATAACAGGTTCGCTGATTTTGTTTTGAAAATTTCAGAAAAAGAGACGGACAAAATAACAAGGTTGATCTTTGAAGAAATTGAGAAATATCGGGAAGGGGAGCAAACCTTTGCGGATGATTTGACGATTTTGGCAATCAAGTGGAAAAAATAATTGAGGGAGAAATGGGAAAGAGAGAAAAAAATTTTGATGTTCTTGTAAGCGATAAGAATTCAATCAAGATTTTGAAGTTGAAGGGTTATCTTGATGCCTACACCTCGCTACAGCTTGAGGAGTTGTTAAGAGAGTTAATTGATTCTGGAAATTTTAAATTCGTTGTGAATATGAAGGATTTGTCTTACATAAGCAGTGCCGGTTTTGGGGTATTTATGGCTTTTGTTGATGAGACGAGGAAAAATAAAGGCGATATAAAATTTTCTTGCCTTTCGGAAAAAATTGATGAGATATTTGAACTTCTCGGTTTCAAGCATATATTTGAGGTTTATAAAAGTGATGAAGAGGCGATAAAATCCTTTGAGAAAGTAGGGAGCAGTGATGTCAAGAAAAAAAGAAAATAAAAAGCTCAGGATAAAAAGTCAGCTTGAGAACCTACGCAAGGTTCGTGAGTTTGTAAGAAAGATTGCATTAGGATTTGGGTTTGATGAGATTGAGACGGAGAAAATTGTCCTTGCGGTTGATGAGGTTTGCACAAACTCAATCAAACACTCGTATAAAAATAACCCTGATGGTGAGATAACAATTGAGGTTAAGGAAAACAAGAATAAATTTGTGGTCGTCATCTCATATGGTGGTTTGCCATTTGACCCGTCAAAGGTGAAAATTGAATCGCCAATTGAAAAATTCAAACGAACGGGGAAGGTTAAAAGAGGGAAGTTGGGTATGTTTATAGTTCATAGCTTTATGGATGAGGTTAAATATGAGAGCAATAAAAGTGGGAATGTCGTTATCTTAACAAAGTTCTTGAGGAAGAATGAAGGGTGAAAAAGAGGCGATTTTTACGCTTGAATCAATTTTCAACTTGGGGAAGGCATTGAGCGTTGCGAAAGGAGTTGAAGAGGTTTTTAAAGTTTCCATCCTTTCTTTAATGGGGAAGTTGAAAATGAACAAAGCCGTTGGCTTCTTGATAGACAAAAATGAATTGAAGCTGATTTACTCTTGCTGTTCGGAAGTTATAGTGAGTGCGAAAATTGATTTACGATTTATCCCGAGGGATTTAACGAAATTGAACGATAGTGTGATTAGAAAGTTGGGTCGCGATTTGAAAAGTTTAATCAGAAAAAATCATCTTGAATATCTCGTCCCTGTGACTTGGACTTATAAGGGCGGTGTTGAAAACCTTGGTTTGATTTTTCTTGGGGGGAGAAGGAAGCTCACTGATAAGGAGATTGATTATGTTAATTTTGTTGCGAACTTTACGGCTATTTCACTTAAGGTTATGCTTTCAATTACTTCTTTGAAGAAAAATGTCTTCACATTGACTATGCTGAACGAGTTTATGCAGGGGGTCTACTTAAAAAATGATGAAAACGAGATTTTCAATTTACTTGTCTTGACTTTGATCGGGCATTTTAAGGTCAGCGGAATTATGATCGTGAAGTTTGACGGGAGGGCGCGCATCATTTTTTCATATCCGCAAAAGCGAAGTGAATCAAGGTTTATGAGAAAAATTTCAAAATTGAAAAGCGAAAAAAGCTCAACGATTTTCTTGTGCGAAAGCAAATTGGGCAAATTCGCTTTATTTTTAGATCAAGGTAACGATGTTAAAAAAGTGTTTGGCGA
>JAPYWO010000164.1 GCA_028276305.1 Candidatus Thermokryptus sp. | reverse complement strand
TAAGTGATATGAAGAATACGAAGTTTGAAAAAGAGGCGGTTGACATTTTAAAAAGATACTCAATGCGTGGGAATCATCCATCAGTTCGCATAACAGCGATTTCAACGCTTTCTCTTTTCGCTGATAAAGACCCGCGTATAAAGGATTTTATTTTCGGGATGGTTAACACGCCTGAATTTTTTGTTAGGATGGTGGTTTATAATGTCCTTGGTGATATCGGAGATGAGAAGACGCTTGAATATCTTAAGGTTGCTCAGAAACGGGAGGTGGACGGTCGGATGCTTCAAGCGATTTGGGATTCAATAGCGAGGTTGGAAAACAAGCTCAATAAGTAAGCGAAGCGGAGGGTGAGGGACTCGAACCCCCAAGGGCGCGAAGCCCAGCGGTTTTCAAGACCGCCGCCTTACCAATTAGGCTAACCCTCCGATTTTCTGTTATAAATTTATCAAAATCGGGGTTCAAAATCAAGTTTTTGTTCTTTCTTTAAATTTTTGTAATTTTAAGGCGAATTTTCACAAGGAAAAACAAAAAGCGGAGGAAAAGTTGAAGCGTACTTATCAACCGCACAATACCAGAAGGAGGAGAACTCATGGATTTAGAGCGAGGATGAAAACGAAAAGCGGTAGGAAAATTCTCGCCAGAAGAAGGGCAAAAGGAAGATGGAAATTAACCGTTAGTGATGAGCGATAAAAAGTTCGGGCTTTCAAAGAAAGAAATAATAAAAAAATCGGCTGAGATAACTCAGATAATTAAAAATTCAAATTCAGTGGCGGGTAACTTAATTAAAATTTATTTTCGTTTCAGTCCAGCTCGCGATGTCGTTTCAAGGGTTGCGTTTGCTGTCTCGCGAAAAGTTAAAAAAGCTGTTTTGAGAAATAGGGCAAAAAGATTGCTTCGTGAGGTCTATCGGCTGAACAAACATCGGCTGATAGACCTTCTTTCTTTGAGAAATATGGCTATTGATATGGTTTTAATTTTTATCGGCGAAGCGGAGATGTTGAAAAGGTTAAAGTATGCTGATTTTGAAAGTGATTTTCTGCCTTTGATTGAAAAAATTTTGAAGTATAACGAATGAAGTTTGAATTTGGCGCAAAATTAGCGATTTACCTTGTGAAGTTTTATAAATTTTTCATTTCACCGCTTTTTCCCCCGAGTTGTAGGTTTTATCCGTCTTGTTCTGATTATTCCATTCAGGCGTTTTCAAAGTATGGCTTTTTAAAAGGGCTTTGGCTCACAATGAAAAGAATTGTAAGATGCAATCCCTTCAATCCAGGTGGAATTGATGAAGTTCCATAATTAAAAACAAAAATTTTGACCCTATGGATAGAAATGCACTTTTGGGGATGATTTTAATCACGCTTGTCCTTTTAGTTTGGATGTGGTATAATGCGCCGAAAGTTCCTCAACAACCGCAAAAGAAAATTGATACGCTCAAAACACAGATAAAGAATTCAAACATAGCCGAGGCGCAACCAAGAAAGGATACGCTTGGTATTTATTTCTCGCATCTTGTTAAGGGGGAAGAGAAGAAGATACTTGTTGAAACGGATTTTTATACTTGTGTGATTTCGTCAAAGGGAGCACTTGTTGAGAAATTTGAACTAAAAAGATTTAAAACTTGGAGCGGTCACCCTGTTCAACTTGTTGAGATGGAAAAGGGAGGCGACTTGTCGGTTGTTTTTATGACAACGGATGGGAAAATAATCAACACGAGAGGTCTTTACTTTGATACGAAAGCGAAAAACTGGGAAAATTTGATTTTGAAGGAAAAGGGGGAGAAAAAGGAAATTGAGTTTGTGTTGAACATAAACGACACGAGTAAGATTTTGAAGCGATTTATATTTGAAAACGGGAAGTATTCCTTTGACACGGAAGTTGAGCTCATAAACATGGAGAAAATAATCGCTAATTTTGAATATCAACTTGTTTGGGAGAATGGGATAAAGTTGACTGAGGAGAACAGCGTTGAAGAGTCATATTTTGCCAATGCTTGGGCAAAAGTTGGTGATGTTTATGAGAACATTGACGCAAGCAAGTTCGGTGAGAGGGTTTCTCGCTCTTATTCTGGTGTAACTCGTTGGGTTGGGACGCACAACAAGTATTTTGCAGTCGCTTTGATTTCAAATGATATCGCAGATGGCGCATACCTTGAAGGTTGGAGGGTTCCGTTGCCAAATAATGGAGTGAAAGAGAATTATCTCATCGCTTTGAAAGTTCCTTTTAGGGGTGAAAAATATCAAAAAAATTATTTTACAGTTTACATCGGACCGCTTGACTATACGATTTTGAAATCATATGGCATAGGTCTTGAGGAAATGATAAGTTTAGGTTTGAAGTGGTTGATAAGACCTATCGCTGAGTTCGTTCTTCTTCCATTGTTCAGGTTTTTGCACCTTTTTATACCAAACTATGGCGTTGTGATAATAATTTTCTCAATTTTGATAAAGATACTTCTAACTCCATTGACAATGACACAGATGAAATCAGTGAAAAAGATGCAGGCGATAGCGCCAATTTTAAAGGAACTCCAGGAGAAATATAAAGATAATCCGCAGAAGCTGAATCAAGAAGTGATGAAAGTTTATCGTGAATATGGTGTTAATCCGTTTAGCGGTTGTTGGCCTTTGCTTCTTCAATTGCCAATTCTTTACGCTTTGTTCTCACTTTTCAGGGTTACAATTGAATTGAGGCAAGCTGGATTCATACTTTGGATAAAGGATTTATCTGTCCCGGATACAATTATCAAACTCCCATTTTATATTCCTATATTCGGCGTTCATCAAATAAGCGGGCTTGCACTTTTGATGGCTATTACTATGTTCATCCAGCAATGGATGTTTTCAACAACCGCAGATCAAAGGCAGAAGGTGACAGCAACTATTATGACCGTTCTGTTCTTTCTTATTTTCAATAATTTGCCTTCCGGTTTGAATCTTTACTATTTCACATTCAATGTCCTTTCAATAGCACATCAATGGTATATAAACAAATACACGAAGGTTGATCTAAAGCCATCTCAGGATAAAAAGCGACTTTTCAAAGGTGGCGTTTTTAAGAAATTTGATATTCCGACAATGAGTGAACTAACAGGGAAGAAAAAGAGAAAAGGAAGATGAAGTGGCTTTTAATTTTGATCTTTAGCGGGGTGGCGTTTGCTCAGTTTTTACCTGAGGATACTCTTCTTGTTGATGTTCAGAAGATAAATCCGAGGATAAAGGTTGAGATAAGGTATGCAACGGAAAATAATTTCACGGGTAAAAAGCTTTATAGTGTTGGTAAGTGTTTTTTGAGAAAATTTGTCGCCTTTAAGCTTGACTCTGTCCAGAAAGAGCTTGAAAATTACGGGCTTGGTATAAAAGTTTGGGATTGTTACAGACCTCTTTCGGTTCAGAAAATTTTATGGTCAATCGTCCCAGATGAAAGATATGTTGCAAACCCAAGTAAAGGTTCAAGACATAATCGTGGTTGCGCCGTGGATTTAACACTTGTTGATTCGCTTGGGAACGAGCTACCAATGCCAACTGGATACGATGATTTCACTGAAAAAGCTCATAGAAATTACTTCAATTTGCCAGATACATTGATAAAGAACAGGATGATACTTGAAAATGTAATGAGAAAATATGGCTTTATTCCGCTCCCGACGGAATGGTGGCATTTTGATTGTGAGGGATGGGAAAATTTTTCAATTCTTGATATCCCGCTTGAAGAGATTAAATGAAAAAGCCCCGCATAGCGCGGGGCTTTATTTTATGTACCAGCGCTGTAATCTTTTATATACTTTTTCTGTTCATTCGTCAGTTTGTCAATTTTGATACCCATGGTTTTCAATTTCAATTCCGCTATCTCTTCATCTTGTTCAGGGGGTATATCGTACACTTTAGGTTCAAGTTTCTTTCCCTTTTTGAACATTTCAACGAGGCGAAGTTGAGCCATAAATTGATTTGCAAATGACATGTCCATAACCTCTGATGGGTGACCTTCCGCAGCTACGAGATTTACAAGTCGCCCCTTTGCCAAGACGAAAATTCTTCGTCCATCTTTCAAGAGATATTCTTCAACATGATTTCTTATTTCCCTTACACTTTTTGCCATCTTCTTCAAATGAACAAGGTTTATTTCAACATCATAGTGTCCAGTGTTGCATACAATAGCGCCGTCTTTCATGACTTTGAAATGTTCTTCAGTGATAACATCTTTTACGCCGGTCGCAGTGATGAAAACATCACCGATTTTCGCAGCTTCTTTCATTGGCATAACGGTGAAGCCATCAAGTACCGCTTTTAAAGCAGCTATTGGTCTAACTTCGGTGACTATGACATTTGCGCCAAGTCCTCTTGCCCTCATTGCGACACCTTTACCACAATGACCATAACCTGCGACAACAACATTTTTACCCGCTATTAAAATGCTCGTTGCTCTTAAAATGCCATCAAGGGTTGATTGTCCGGTTCCGTAGACATTATCAAAATCCCATTTTGTCTCAGCGTCATTTACAGCGATTATCGGATATTTCAAAGCTCCAGCTTCAGCCATTGCTCTTAATCTTTTCACGCCCG
>JAPYWO010000163.1 GCA_028276305.1 Candidatus Thermokryptus sp. | reverse complement strand
TATATTGTTGAAAATTTTGGCGCAGATAGAATCCTCTTTGGAAGTGAATTTCCTTTGAAGAGCATCGGTTCTGCGCGAACCTTTCTGGAATATTCCGAAATTAACGATGAGGATAAAATTAAAATCGCTGGGATTAATCTTGCTAAACTTTTGAAAATGAAACTCTATAACTTTGAAACCACCTCAGACGATGAATTAATTGAAAGCGCAAAAAAGGGAGAAGAGATAAAAATTCAGATTTACGATGCACACGCACATCTTGGAGATGAGAATGAAATTACCTCTGGATATACACCATTAATAAAATCTGCAATTGATCAAATCTTTCAATTGAACAAGAAAATCGGAATAAAAAAATGTTGTGTAAGTTCGTGGCTTTCTATATGGTCTGATCATAGATTGGGGAATGAAATAACTTTAAAAGCGATTGAAAAATATCCCGAACATTTTATCGGCTATGCCTCCTTTAATCCTGTTTATGTTGAGGATTGGGATGATGAATTGAATTATTGGTTTATTGTAAAGAATTTCAAAGGAATAAAGCCATATTACCCACGAACATTGATACCATACAACGATAAACGATGGGGAAAACTTTTTGAATTCGGTAATAAATTAAAACTTTTTGCTCTGCTACATCCATCAGATAATTTCGTTGATGAAGTTAATGAAATTTCGCTTCTTTATCCAGAGGTTAACTTTTTGCTTGCTCATGCCGGCATTGGCTTTAAACACGCAATGGATTTGATTGATATAGTTAAGGAGAGAAAAAATGTATTTTTTGAGCTTACATTCACAAATGTCCCCGATGGTTTAATTGAATTTCTTGTGAATGAGGTTGGCTCAGATAAAATAATCTTCGGTACAGATCAACCCATGCGAGACCCAAGACCCCAGCTTGGTTGGGTAATTTATTCAAGGATTCCAGTTCAAGATAAAATTAAGATACTTGGTTTTAACATGGAAAAAATCATTAAAAATTGTTCGCTAAAAACAAATTTGGAGAAGGTAAAATGAAAAAGTTGAAGCTTGAAGGCATAATACCCGCTGTTGTAACGCCAATGAAAGGCGATTTTTCCGTTGATTTCGCCCAGCTAAAAAACTACGCCAATTGGATAAAAAGTTTTGACGGACTTGGTGGTGTTGCTGTGAATATGGATACGGGTGAGGGGATACATCTAAGTAGAGATGAGAAAATTAAAATACTTGAACATTGGGTTGAAATCATTGACCATAAATTTCCAGTAATATGTGGCTTGACCACAAGATATACAAGGGAAGCAGTTGAGGAGGCAAAATTGATAGCTAAAGTTGGCGCCGATGCGATTGTGGTTTTCCCAATACCTGCTTACGCTGGGAATCCATTACCGCCCGATATACCATATCAGTATCATAAAGCGATAAGCGAAGCGGTTGATTTACCGCTTATCCTGTTTCAACTTCAACCTTCCCTCTCTGGTGTAATTTATGATGAAGCGACGCTTCTTAAACTTGCGTCAATTAAAAATGTCATCGCAATAAAAGAGGCATCGGCTGATGCATTGAAATTTGTCCAGACATTAACAGCATTGAGAAATTTTGATAAAAAAATTTCCGTTTTAACAGGCAACGATGATTTTATCCTTGAATCTTTTATCCTTGGGGCAGATGGAGCACTTATTGGCTTTGGGACAATAGCCATCAGTGAACAGATAGAAATGTTTGAGTGCGTTAGGGAGAAAAATTATGAAAGGGCGTTTGACATTTACTCAAAAATTAAACCACTTGAAGAAGTTATCTTCGCCCCTCCGGTTAGAGATTACAGAGCAAGAGTAAAGGAAGCACTGCGAATGATAGGCGTTTTAAAAACAAGCTATGTCCGACCTCCATTGCTTCCGGTTTCAAAAATGGATAAGGAAAAGATAAAAAAAGCTTTGAAAAACCTGGGATATAAGCTAAAAAATTAATTTGGAATGGGATATGAAGTTGGAGGAATTTTCAGAATCAAAAAAATATATCGTCCCCGCTGTTAAAAGAGCTATTGAAATACTCAACCTTCTTGAAAAGTCAGATAAGCCAATGGGATTGAGCGAAATCGCCCGCTATGTTAATTACCCGAAAAGTTCAATATTTAGAATACTTATTACACTTGAAAAATACGGCTTTGTTGAAAGGGACGCAGGGAATAATACATTTACCCTTGGTCTTAGAGTTTCACAACTCGGGATTGCGAAACTTAACAAAATGAATCTTGGTTACGACTCTTACAAATATATGGAAGAGCTTGCAAAGAAAACGGGGGAGAGCGTCTACCTCGCTGTTCTACACAACTACCGTGTCGTTTTAATCCAAAGGGTTGACTCGCCGAGTATGTGGTCGCTTGTCACAAAACTTGGTTTACGTTCCCCTGTCCATTGCACGGCGAGCGGTCAGGTGCTGATATCTGAATTTTCCGATGAAGAACTAAGAGAACTTGTAAAAAAGGTTGGGCTGAAAAAGTATACGGAGAAAACGATAACAAGAATTACAGAACTAAAACAAAGATTGAAAAAAGTAAGAGAGCAGGGCTTCTCTGTTGTTGATAGAGAATACAATCCAGACCTCGTCGCAGTCGCTTCTCCGATAAGAAACGCCTGGGGCAAAATTATAGCAGCTTTGCTCATAACTTTACAATATCAGGGAAGCAAAACGATATCAAGGGCTTACGAACTAGCTGAGGACTTGAAGATCTATGCAGAGAAAATTTCAAAACAACTTGGCTATGTCGGGAAATAGAATAATTGGTATCAACCTTTACCATGTTAAAATTCCAATGAAGGAACCGTTTAGAATAAGTAGTGGTGAAGTTGCTGTAAAGGACGGTATATTGATTGAGTTGAAAATAAAGACCGAGGATGAAATTTTAAGCGCCTTTGGTGAGGCATCCCCTATGGCAGGTTCGTTTTATTCAAATGAAACTCCGGAAAGCGTTTGGGACGAATTGATCACTCATTGGACATCTATCAAGGACTTTAACTTTGATGATTTTTTAGATGAAATAGAGAAACTGAACGAGAAAATGATCAATGCCGGCTTAAGCTCCTACGCAAGAGCTGGTTTTGAAACAGCTCTGTGGGATGCCTATTCAAAGATTAAAAATATACCAATTTTTGAAATTCTCGGCGCGGAGAGGACAGAAATTGAATCGGGTCTTGCAGTTGGGATATATGATAAAATTGACGACTTAATAAGAGTTGTTGGTAACGAACTTGACACAGGAAATTATAAAAGAGTAAAAATAAAAGTTCAAAAGGAATGGGATATAACCCCAATCAAGGTTATCCGTAAAAGCTTTGGTGATATACCGCTTATGGTAGATGCAAATTGCGCCTATACAAGGGATGATATAGAACATTTGAGAAAATTTGACGAGTTTGAACTTCTGATGATAGAACAACCATTGAAAAAAGATGACCTTGAAGGACACGCTATTTTGCAGGAAAAAATTCATACTCCAATTTGCCTTGATGAAAGCGTTGATTCAATTGATAAATTGAAACTCGCTGTGAAATTTAAATCTTGCAAAATAATTAACATTAAAATTCAAAGAGTCGGTGGAATACTTATCTCAAAGAAGTTTCACGATATATGCAAAGGAGAAGGAATACCTGTTTGGATTGGCACAATGCCTGAGCTTGGAATCGGCTCAGCTTATGCTCTAAATCTATGCATGCTTGATAATTGTAAGTTTCCAACAGATGTTGAATCGTCAAAACGATGGTACCTTGATGACATAATAACACCATTGATTGATGTCAAAAACGGGGTTATAAACTTCACAGATGATTTAAGTTTTGAAGTTAACTTTGATAAAATTGAAAAATATACCATCAAACAGAAAAAAATAAACTTTTAAATATCCATGGCAACCCTTGAGGTGGAGTTCCTTGGTTACCACCTGAAAAGCCCGGTGCTTGTCGCTTCAGGACCCGCAAGCCATGATGTTAAACAAATAAAAATAGCCGAACAAATGGGAGCGGGCGGAGCTGTACTTAAAACGGTCGTCCCTGATAAATTTGATTATATGAGATATTGGCCAAGACCAAGGTATAAACTTATTGATTGGGACAAAAAGATGAATGGCAATTCCAAATACTTTACTCTCTATTCTTATGAACAAGCTTACAGTGGAACTGTGAAGGATTACTTTGATTTCGTTGAGATATCAAAGAAAACTTCAAACATAATGATAATTGGGAGTGCTTTTGCTGATGAACCGGATGATTGGATTTACCTTTCTAAAGGAATTGAAGAGGCAGGCGCTGACGCAATTGAACTTGATATATCATCACCGCATAAACCCGGCACTTTACAGTTTGAAAAACACTTTGTTGAGGCGATAAAATCAGTTGTCAAAAATGTTAAAATACCTGTCCTTGTAAAACTTGGACCGGGACCTGATGTCCTTCAGCAATCAAAAATTTGTAAAGAGCTTGGTGCAAGCGCTGTCACACTTTGTAATCGGTTAAGAGGACTTGAAATTGATATTGAAGTTGGGAAACCAATCTTGCATGGATATTATGCTGGCGTTGGCGGTCCCTGGGCGAAATATTATGTCTTTAAGCATGTCTGTGAGGTTC
>JAPYWO010000162.1 GCA_028276305.1 Candidatus Thermokryptus sp. | reverse complement strand
TATCCCTCAAATTTAAATTGGAATTGTTCGCCTCGGAAAATCTTCAACCTTTTCGGATAAATTTCAATTTTGTTCAATGTATCCTGTGGTGCTGAGCTCACAACAAGTATAGCGTTTGAAACCGACCTTTCCCCGGTTGCATCGGAAGGTGAGTTGACAACTTTACCTCTTACGACCATTGTGGTTGAACCACCTCCATCAAGATTCACACCCTGCCATACACCAAGTGTGAGCATAAAATTGGCAAGCTCATCAAGCGTCATACCGACGCTTGAACTTTGTCTCCCATCAACTGTCAAAAAATATATCTTTGTGCTGTCCCTTGAAATTCCAACCGCTGTTCTCGGGTGTCTGCTATATGTAAAGCTTGAACTTGCGCCCTCCTGTTGATATGTCTGTGAGACGACATTTACACCGTTTCTTATTATCCTGGGCAAACCACCGATCGCTTGAAAAATTCGCCCAACATTCGGATTCAATCGCAAGAGAATCTTAACAGTGTCTTTAACTTTCACATTGTTCCTTAAAAATCCACCTGCACTCCCATGCCCCGACAAAACAGCTTTACCAAGCGGTATGCTCATATTTCCAACCCAACTCACAACACTATCAACTACACAATAAACCGTGTCATTTATAACCCAATCCCCAAGCGGTCTTATTAAAACCTCCGTCCCCCATTGATTGGTCCCGGTTGAGAAGCCAAAATAACTATTGTAAAGGATCAATGTATCAGCTCCTCTTTTTTCATTGATTCCCTCTATTTGCCTTGATGAATCCCCAGCGAAAACTTCGCCATAGTAATTAAAAATTTCAATGAAGGGTTTTTTATCAACTGTTATCCCAAAAACCGATCTTGAAATCGGTCTTCTCAAAATCTCACCATTTTCAACTTGAATATTTACAGGTATGCCTGTATTTGTGTCATAGAAATCGCCGTTGATCGCACCGATAACTGTATGGTTAGTCCAATTTTTTCTTCCCACCATTGAGCTTGTCTTTTCAAAAGCATAAAGCTGTTCCCTGCCGTTTTTTGACGCCTTGACGGTCTCCAAATTGATGAAGGGATTCGTTATGTCAATTTCAAGTATGTTTATCCTCCAGGGAACGCTTGGAAAAGTAATTGAAATGTGCTTTACGCCAGGACCAACATATTTTGCTGTGATTGTGTCCGTTTGAGAAAAAATGAAGTTTGGGACAAGAGCTAACAATAAGAGGAAGGTCAAAAACTTTTTAAATCGCATTTTAGGGGAAATTTTTATTTCAAAGATCTCGCACTTAAAATTAAACTGGCAAATCCAAAAACGCAAGAGAAATCTGTGGAAAATGACCTGAGTTTGCGTAAATTTAATAAGACAAAATTAAAAACGGACTTCTTTGATTGAATTTGAAATTTCAAACAAGAAAATCTTGATTGAATCACCTTTAAACCCTGATGATTATCAGGGCTCGCTTGACGATGTTATACAAAAATATTCTTCGGATGATAGAATTCCGTTTTGGATTGATGTCTGGCCATCAGCTATAGCCCTTGCTGAGTTTATACTTGAAAGCGACGAGTTCTCAAATAAAAAAGTCCTGGAACTTGGTTGCGGTCTTGGGCTCACAACCGTTGCACTTGGTTTCAAAAACGCAATAACCACAGCCACGGATTACGAAATGATAGCCCTACAATTTGCAAAGCGAAATTACATAAGAAACATAGGAAACGATGAAAATGTGAAATTTGTGTTTCTTGACTGGCGAACTCCGTCAATATCAGAAAAATTTGATCTCGTCATAGGAGCAGATATAATCTACGAGCGAAATTTATTCAAAAACATCGTTGACATATTTAAAAATGCCATGACGACCAATTCAACTTGTTACCTCGCCGATCCGGGAAGACCGATGTCATTTGAGTTCTTTGAAATTTTGAAAAGTGAAAGGTTTGATTTTAAAATCATTTCAAGAAGTAAGGTTTCGTATAGAAATTCAAGAACGGATGTTTTAATCTACAAGATAAAGAAAGTTTAAGCCAGTTATGAAGAAATCGCTTATCTTCTTGACGGGATTTATGGGCAGTGGGAAAAGCACGGTTGGACCAATATTAGCCGAAAAAATTGGATACGATTTTATTGATGTTGATGAACTCATTGAAAAAGTTGAGGGACAAAGCATAGTTGATATATTCAGGGAAAGGGGAGAAATTTATTTTAGAAACATTGAGCGTAAAATTTTAAGGGAAACGATTTTTAAACTCTCAAAATTTGTCGTCGCCCTCGGTGGAGGAACTATAACATTTGAAGACAACCTTTACTTGGTGAAAGAAGTTGGAATTTTAATTTATCTTAAAGCGTCGCCAGAGACGCTCGTCCAGAGGATAAAATTTAAAACGGATCGCCCTTTACTGCTTGGACCGGATGGAAGGATTTTGCCGGAGGAAATTTTACTTGAAAGGGTCTTAACATTACTGAAAATTCGTGAGCCATTTTACTTGCAAGCTGACTTTTATGTTTCAACGGATGACAAAGGCATAAAAGAAACGGTTGAGGAAATTTTAAAGAAAATTGAGGACAAAATTGCGTAAGGTCGTCGTAAATCTCAGAGAAAGAAATTACCCGATTTACATCGGCTGGGAAATTTTTGAAAAATTCCCAAAGTTATGCCTATCGCATAAAATAAAACCCCATGTCGCAATCATAACCGATACGAATGTTTCAAGTTTGTATCTTGATAAATTTTTAAATGCTCTAATTAAAAATGGATATAAGCCAGAGCCAATAATTGTAAGATCGGGCGAGTCAAGCAAGAACTTATCTACAGCGATGAAAATATACACGCAGTTGATAAAAATCAATCTACGCCGAGATGAGACGATAATTGCATTTGGTGGCGGTGTAATAGGTGACCTTGCTGGTTTTGTATCTGCTACTTTTCTTCGCGGTGTTAACTTAATCCAATTCCCAACCACTTTACTTGCTCAAGTTGATAGCTCAATTGGAGGTAAAGTTGCCATAAATCATCCGCTTGGGAAAAATTTGATCGGTTCATTTCATCATCCCGTGTTCGTCTTTTCGGATATTTCCTTGCTTAGCTCTCTACCGAAACGAGAAATGATCTGTGGTCTCGGTGAGGTTGTAAAATACGGCATTATAAAGGACAGAAAAATCTTTGAGATAATTGAAAATGATGTGGAAAAAATTTTAAAACCGAATCCCGATGTCCTTCTGGAAATCGTTCATAGATCCGCAATCGTAAAATCAGAGATAGTTGAAAAGGACGAGAAAGAGAAAAGGTTGAGGATGGTTTTAAACTTCGGACATACGATCGGTCACGGTATTGAAGCGGGTTTAAATTACAGGAAACTGAAGCATGGTGAAGCCGTGATGCTTGGTATCGTTGGAGAAAGTTTCATCTCATTGAGAAGGGGATTAATTGATGGGAAGACATTTGAAAGGATAAAGAATTTGATTTGTTCACTTGGGGTGAAATTTCCCAAAAAATTACTTGACAAAGAAAAAATTTTAACTCATATTGGATACGACAAAAAAATTTTCAGCGATCGTTTGAATATGTATCTACCTCTTGGGCTCGGAAAAATGAAGTTCGTTGACGATGTGAAATTTGCCGAGATTGAAAAGGCAATTGAATTCATCTATGACCTTTGAAAAATCAAGTCAAAATTACATATGAGAAAAATCCTCACCTTTTTTCTCTTCGTCTCCACGCTTCTCGCTCAGGTTCACCCAAAAAGAGAAGTAAGGGCTGTCTGGTTGACAACCGTTTACGGGCTTGATTGGCCAAGTGCAAAGGCAACGAGTGCATCGGGCATTCAACAGCAGAAAAACGAACTCATCCAAATACTTGACAGATTAAAAAGCGCAAATTTTAACACAGTTATAATGCAGGTAAGGGCTCGCGGTGACCTGATTTATCCAAGCCAACATGAACCTTGGGCGACATCTCTAACCGGAACCCTGGGTCGTAACCCTGGATACGACCCATTGAAATTCGCAATTGAAGAAACGCATAAAAGAGGGATGGAATTTCACGCTTGGTGGAATGTGGTTAAGGTCAAGGATGATTCTACACTTCCACCTCAAACAAACCCGCCTCACATTGTCCTTCGTCATCCTGAATTTGTAAAGTATTACAGACCGAACAATGAATGGTGGATTGATATGGGCAAACCCGAAGCTCGGAATTATTTAATCAATGTGGTTATGGAGCTTGTGCGAAACTACGATATAGACGGCATTCACTTTGATTACATAAGATACCCAAACCCCGATTTCCCCGATGACAGCACCTATGCACTTTACGCAAACGAATACCCCAACAAGGACGATTGGCGAAGGGAAAACATAAATAAATTCGTCAGAGCGGTTTATGATAGCATAAAAAAGGTCAAACCGTGGGTTAAGGTTGGTTCTGCTCCAATTGGGATTTACAAAAACATTTATGCCGATGACGGAACTCCACTTGCAACTGGCTGGCAGGCATATTACTCAATATATCAGGACTCAAGACGCTGGCTTATGGAAGGAAAACACGATTACCATTCACCGCAAATTTACTGGGACATTGCAAATAATCCGAAGTTTGATGTTTTAGTGCGCGATTGGAAAA
>JAPYWO010000161.1 GCA_028276305.1 Candidatus Thermokryptus sp. | reverse complement strand
TGCATTTGATTGGAAACATGCTTTATCTTTGGGTCTTCGGGGACAATGTTGAAGATAGGATGGGACATTTTAAGTTCCTGGTGTTTTATCTCCTTTGTGGGATATTCGCAGCGTTAGCTCATGTCTATACAAATCCGCACTCGGAAATTCCAACGGTTGGCGCAAGCGGTGCGATTTCTGGAGTTCTTGGCGCCTACTTCATTTTGTTCCCTCATTCAAGGGTTATAACACTGATCCCGATTTTCTTTTTCTTTGATTTAATTGAGGTATCAGCGTTTGTATTTCTTGGTTTTTGGTTCATACTTCAATTTTTCAACGGCATCGCTTCGCTTGGCGCAGCAACTTACGCAACAACTGGAGGTGTTGCCTGGTGGGCTCACATTGGCGGATTTGTCGCTGGGTTTTTGCTTTCGTTTGTTTTCGCACGGAGAAGATGGGATTAAACAAAAAAATTAAAAAAGGGGAATGCATATGATGATCAAATCAGAAAAACAGCTAAAAGAACTGAAAAATTACAAACCCCAAAATTGCTTTGTCTCTTCCCTTTATCTTAACACCGACGGGAGCAAATTTTCAAAAAAGCAAATTGAGGTCATCTTCAAAGACCTCGTCAAAGAGAAAAAAAGTGAGTTTGGAGACGAAAAAGAATTTAAAGATGTGCTTGAAGATATAAAAAAGATGGAAAACTACATATCCCAAAACCTTGACATCGTAAAATACAAAGGTTTGGCTATATTCTCCTGTTCAAAGGAAAACTTTTGGCAGGTTTATGAGCTGAATGTTTCCCCACCAAACTTATTCACGATTGACAAATCCCCTTACATCCGACCTTTGCTTTTGATAATGTCAAGGACGCACAAAATTTGCACAACTATATTTGACCATAGAAAAGCGAGGATTTTTACAATTCTCGGCAACGAGATCATTTTAAACAGTGAAATATATGACGAGACACCGAAGAAAATAAAAATCGCCGGCTATCACGGATTTGACGAGTCAAGAGCAACGGAATACATGGAGAACAAAATAGTTGAACACTACAAAAAAATCAGCGATAAATTACTTGAGATTTATCAATCGGAAAAATTTGACATTCTCTTTATCGGAGGGAAACAAGAGGATATAAATCAATTCGCTGAGCAACTTCATCCATATCTCAAAAAAATTTACCGCGGTTCTTTTAACCTTCCTATAGATGCAAAAGAAAGCGACATCCTAAGGAAATCGCTTGAACTTGAAACCAAATTGCTGATTGAAGATGAAGAAAAAACCATTGACCAGCTTAAAACACATGCGCGCTCCAAGACATCTGAAATGGCTGTGCTTGGCATTAAAGACACGATAAGGGCTTTAAACGAGGCAAACATAAACAAGTTAATTTTCAACCTTGATTTCTCATACTCCGGGAAATACTGCCCTTCTTGCAATTACCTTGCGCTAAAAGATGACAAGTGCCCGAGATGCGGTGTTAATTTATTGAGGACTCAAAATATAGTTTTCAAAATAGTTGATGTTGCAAGCGAGATAAACGCTGAAATTTACCCGATATTTTACTCAAAGGAATTGAACCAAGAAGGCATTGGAGCTATATTGAGACATAAAGGCGTTACAAAAACAACCGTTTGAAAAACAAATTTTTAATCAAGATTGAAAATCAAATGCGCAATTTTTGACCTTGACGGGACAATTGCACAAACAAATGAATTAATTTTTGAGACATTCAATTACATCTCAAAAAAATACACAGGCAAAACTTTCACACCCCAGGAGATAGCAAGTGAATTTTTCGGTCCGCCAGAGGAAGGTGGTATAAAGAAACTTCTTGAATTATATGGCAATGACAAAACCAGAATAGAAGAACTCGTCAAGGTAGCCACCCAAGAATTTTACTCTTACTACGAGGCAAATCATCATAAAGCGAAGGAATATAAAGGCATAAGGAATTTGCTATCGTTTTTGAAAAACGCTGGTTTAAAACTCGCGATATTCACCGGAAAAGGGAGAATCACGACATCAATAACTTTGAGAAAGCTTGACCTTGAAAAATTTTTTGACATTGTTGTCACCGGCGACGATGTCAAGCAACACAAACCGTCTGGCGAAGGGATAAAGAAGATACTTGAAATTTTAAATCTATCCCCTGACGAAGCAATTCTCATCGGAGATGCCACAAGCGATGTAAAAGCGGGAAGAGAAGCGAATGTCAAAGTCATCTCAGCGCTTTGGGACTCGCTTACGAAGGAGAAAGTGTTAGAAATGAAACCAGACATCATAGTACATTCCATTGACGAACTTAAAGAAGTCCTCAACGATTTAATTTTTAAAAATGAAGAAAACAAGTGATATGCTTCGGCTTCTTTTGATATTATGTCCTCTCTTGATTAACTTTTCAATAGCGCAGGACAAAATTGAGATAAAAGGATTGAGAGTTTACAGCTACGAAGGCGAGATATACCCGCCGATAATCGTAAGATATGACACGCTTTGGAATGGTGAGCCAAACACCGCAAACGATTACATCGTGATTGAATTTGATGTTAAATATAAAAAAGTTCCAGACCTTGGAATTCGTTTCTATCATTGTGATAGAAATTGGCGCAAAACGGAAAATGTATTTGTCCAAAGTTTCTTTCATAGTAAAACTCTTTTTCTAAATTACATCACTGCTGAAAAAGGAATTCGTGAGTATAATTTCCACTTTAAAAACATCTTCCCCGACAACGACAACATAGTGCAATTCCCCTACTCCGGGAATTATATCTTTGAAATCTACGATAAAAGAGCCGATTCAATAGTTTATGCAACTGGCAGATTCATAGTTGTTGATCAACTTACAAATATAAATGCGAAACTGAACAAGGTCTTGCTCGGTGAGGAAGCAAACTTTAGAAACTATGTCAATGAAATTGACATTGAAGTTGAAATCCCTGACTCATTAAACTGGCACTACATCACGACTGTTGATATTTATGAGAACTGGAAAATTCACTATCCATATCGCATTGATTTCAACGAGAGGAAAAACTATACTTTCGTCAGTGGTTTCCCAGCGAATTCAAGGATTTTCAAAATTTGGAACATTTTACCCGGGAATGAATACAGACAAATTGATTTAAGAAACGAAAAAATTTATCCAAACGGACAACCTGTGATTCCAATTAGTGGAATTGACAAGATCCGAAAATTCTGGCAGGGTGGACAAGATATGAACGGCGGGTGTATGATTGTTGATGAAGGCATGTATTCAGAATATCTTGAGGTGATGTTTCGGCTTGAGATTGATCCGGAGGCGGGAAAGAAATTAAAAGGAGACATTTACATCGTCGGTTGTTTCAATAATTGGAAACCTACAATTGACGATATGCTAAAATATGATGCTTTGAGAAATTATTACTTCGTAAAAAAATGGTTAAAGCGCGGTATTTATGATTACCAATATGTCATCGGTTATTTTGACAAAGCCAAAAATGATGTTGTCGTTCTTGATTGGATTGAGCTTGAGGGTAACGATTGGAAAACGGGAAATTTATATCAAATCGTCGTCTATTATCGTGATCCAAACTTCGGTGGTTTTGATAGGATAATTGGATTTAAAAAAATTGAGGGCTAAACCTATGGATAAAGTTGATATCGGGGTTATAGGTGTTGGTTATCTTGGAAGCATACACGCAAGGATTTTATCAAAGATAGATAAAGCAAATTTTGTTGGCGTATACGATATAAATCAACAAAGGGCGGATGAGATAGCAAGAGAAGTTGGCGTTAAAAGTTTTAAAACGCTTGACGATTTGCTCAACAATGTAAAAGCGGTTGTAATTGCAACACCGACGACAACTCACCATCAAATTGCAATTCAATGCTTGTCCAAAGGAATTCACACATTTATAGAAAAGCCGATAACGGACAAAATTGAAGGAGCGGAAGAGATAATAAAGGTTTCAAATGAGAAAAATTTAAAGGTTCAAGTTGGGCATGTTGAAAGATTTAACCCAGCTTTGCTCTCGCTTGAAAACTACAAACTTCAACCCGTGTTTATTGAAGTGCATCGTCTCGCTCAATTCAAAGGAAGAGGGGCTGATGTTGCTGTAATTCTTGACTTGATGATTCACGACATTGATATTGTCTTAAATCTTGTGAAAAGCAAGATAAAAGAGATCAAAGCAAGCGGTGTGGCTGTGATATCCGATTCAATAGATATAGCTAATGCGAGGATTGAATTTGAAAACGGTTGCATCGCTAACTTAACAGCAAGTAGAATTTCAAGGAAAAATGAAAGGAAGATGAGAATCTTTCAGCGCAACGCTTATATTTCAATTGACTTTATGCAGGGGATATCGGAGATATTTCGCATAGTTGGGGATGAAGAAGAAGTCAAGCCGACTTTTTTACTCGGGAAAATTGAGCTTGGAACGAAACCGAAAAAAATCATCTACGAGCAACCAAGCGTCAAAAACATCAACCCAATAGAAGCTGAGCTCGTCTCATTTATTGAATCAATTCTGTACGATAAAGCCCCTGTTGTTTCAGCCGAGGATGGCAAACGTGCCCTTGAAGTAGCGTTCAAAATTATAGATGAGATAGAAAAACAACAGGAAATCGTACGAAGCAAAATGTCACC
>JAPYWO010000160.1 GCA_028276305.1 Candidatus Thermokryptus sp. | reverse complement strand
TCACCACTTGCTTGTTTGAAGCATCCTTTACATTTCCCTCAGCTCTTTTTATCAATCTGAAAAATGTAGGCGTCCCGACAGCAATTGAATCAGCGTGCGAAATCAATCTCACGCTCTGACTCCAATCATCAAGGCGATTCACAAAATCATGTGCTGCTTCTATCTTAAAATCATTTGCAACCGTAATTTCAAATTCAACTGATTCAACCCCGAAAGGTATAATGTATGCGTAAGTTATATTCCCATCGCTTGGAATTTGCTCGGGATAAACTGGCAAAGCAGATAAAAGCGATCTTAACTTATAACCCGGTCCTCCTTGTATAGGTGTGTAAGCAGTATAACTCAATGTATCAGCACCGGCAACCCAAATAGTCCTGTCAATGCTGAAATTTCTCAAAACATAAAACTGAATCGGCGCCCCAAGAACCGTTTCTTGAGGATTTGGAACTTTACCGTTTATATTTTTCGTTGGAACTCTTTTCCCGTTTATTTTCACAACTGGCTCAGCATAAATAATTGGACCTGAACCATCGCGTGGTGAATCGTCGCTTATGCGGACGAAAATTATCCTCGGGGCTCCGTTTGGTGGGACACCTTTAAACGGAACATCACGAGCGTTGACATCCATTCTACGGGTGTGTTGATTAACATAAGTCATCCCAATTGTCAAAACATCGCCTATGTCCGTCTCAAAGTGACCACCGAAAAGATATTGAGCCCAGTTCCTCGTCCTTTGAACACCGTCAATAAGAAGCGGTGTATCAAATCTAAAACGGACAGGGTCGCTAACCCTTGAAGCAATAAAAGTCCCGCGATATTTAGTCGTAGCGCCGTCCCATCTAATACCATTAAACCTCGCCTTGTCAAAAGTTAAAGATGTAAATTTCGTCCTTATAGCATCACCTATCATCAAGCGAGTTTGAAAATCACTGTAATTATCGCTCGCTATCACAAGATTTTGAAAATACTGGTAGTAAAATCTTGACTTCGTCAAACTGCTAAAACCACCAAGCTCTTGTCCGATAAACTGCCTTTGATTTTCAAGCAACTCAAAAATTAAACTCCCATCAATCAAAAAGTTCCCAAAATTATCGTAAAATCTCTTTCGCAGGAATGATATGCTGTAATTTTCGTAGTTTCTGCCCGAATAATTCAAATAACTTTCTTTATCCCTGGCTATAAACTGTGAAAACGCATCCTCAACCCAAATCGCCAAAATAAGGACGATTATTAACTTTCTCGCTGACATTTTCCCACAATTATGATTTTTTAGAAATTAAATTCAATGCTGAACTTATGGCTTGCGCCAGCATCTGGAATTTCAAATTGATACACATAAGCATAATCAATCCTAAATTTCCAATACTTTAGCCCAATCCCTGGATTTAAACTTCCCTGCGATGCACCTTTAACATCAAAACCACCTGAGCTTCGCAACAGCAATTCAAACTTTTTATCAAAGAAGTTGGAGGTAAACGCAAGAATTTCAAGACCTGCTTCAACTTTAAAGTCGTTTTCCGAGCTTGAAAAACCAAGACCCACAAGATAGTTGTAATTTCTTGAAACATAAACGACAGCCCCTGCAAATTCAATCGGCAGTTTCGCATCGTCAGATTTATTTACAGATATGCTCGGTTGGGTTATATTTTTCACGGAGAAACCAAACCTTATATCTGAACCCTTGATGAAATCACTTAAATTTAAAATCATCCCTGCATCAAATGTGAAACCGAAATATGAATAACCCGATTCCCCTGGCGGTGCCGAAGCGGACCACCTCAAGAACTTAACATTCCCACCCCAATAAAAAGATTTTAAAACTTTCCCCGAAAAGGAAAGAACAAATTGATTTTCACTCCATAAACCCGCCTTGAAATATGTAACCCCAGCTCCAAAATCAAAAAATGAAAACACCGGGATGACAGAGCTCAAAGTCGCATATTGAAGATTTTCCCCCTCAACAAACGGATATAACCTTGAATAAGTTGATGCGAAATTAAAATCTCTCAATTGTGCAATTCCAGCAGGGTTATAAAAAATAGCGTATGGATTATCTGCGATGGCAATATAAGGAATCCCAAGCGAGACAGCTCTCGCCCCATGTCCAAGGTCTTTGAAAGCGCCCGAAAAAGATAAGTTCAAACTCAAAATTCCCAAAAAAGCCACAAAGATAAATCTTCTCATTGAGATACCCGAACAATTATTTTTCAATAAACCACGGTTACCGTCTTAAAAATTGATTCAACTCCTTTATCCGAATCAATCGCAACCCTCAGAAGATAAACGCCAGGTCTTACAACTTTGCCAGATTCATCTCTACCATCCCAAAAGAAAGAATTTGAAGATATATAAGCGAACGCTTTGCTCGGACCATCAAATATCGTTTTGATAAGTTTACCAGTCAGATCAAAAATTTGAATCTTCAAATTTCTTTCAACATTCAAATTGGCGAGGAAAAAACTTATTTGCACTTTGTCATTTAATCCATCTCCATTTGGAGAAAATGGATTTGGGCTAACTTGCAAATCAACGATCAATCTCTCTGGAACATCGCTTGTCAAAACCGTCTTAACATCTGTAAATTGCGGGTTATCTGGTGTGAGCTTGCTTATGAAAACAGTTTGAAATTGATTTACATCAAGATAAAGCGTCAAACTTAGCTTGACGATAATCTTTGCGCTTGTCTTAATAGTTTGTGGAAAAGCTATCTTAACATTATAACCGGTGGCAACAACTGAATAAGCCACAGGACTACCATTTACTTGAACTGCTTCAACGCTTGCAGGCGACGGAGTAAATATCAAAAGCGTATCAACGCCAAGGGAGTTATCGTCAATTTGAATATCAAAAATTAGTGAGACCTCCGAACGCTTGAGAATCTGTACGACTTTTGGTTCAACATCAACAGAGATATTTCTTGCGACGGGCTTTTTATCGTAAAAAATTAATAGATTTTTCAAAACAGGCGTTTCAGTCGTTGAGGTTGACAAATTCGCTTTAAACTGTATATATCGCTTTGGTTCTGAAACATTCAAAGTTGAGGGCTTTTCAATCTCTTCTGACCATTGTCCCCAGGAGCCATCCACCTTTGCTGAAGAACCAGTTCTAAACTGAAACTTCACCGAAGTTCCCTCAGGCAAATCCGCCTCCCAAGTTGCCCAACCCCAATTAACATCCTGACCGACATCAATAACCCACGACACATAACTCCCGGAAGGTAAATAACCAACGCCATAAACCTCTATCTCAGAAATGACCGTTGAGCTAAATCTATCAATGGCATCAAAACTTATTTTGACATATCTTGCAAGTATTGGATCAAATATATCAATTGTTTTCACATCTTGATTATCAACCTTTTGGACGATCCTCGTCAATTGCAGTGAGTCCATCCCAACATAAATTGTATAAGCCCTCGGTCTAAGAGACATATTCCCTCCAAATGTCACAATGACAACTTTATTTATCCTCCGCATAGCCATTAGATCGATCATGATATAACTACCATCTCCCCCGGGTCTTATCTGGCAGAATGTCCGCGGGTCTCCATCAATTACTTTCATCGGATTTCCCATTGTTGTATCAAGCGTCCCGGTTGAAGTCAAAGGCGCCCCCGTTCCATAATAAGTTATCGTCGCCTTTCTACCTTTAGCGAGATTTTCAAGTTCGCTTGTCTTCAGAATGACATAACCGTTTGAATTTTCAACAATAACCCCATTGCTCAATGTACTGTCATAAACAGACCTGAAATTTGAAACAGCCACCGAGTCCCTTAAGGATTGCGAAATTAACAAGAGCGGAAATACGAGGGAGAGGAAAACTATCAGCAAAGCTCTCATAAATTTTTCGGCGTAGATGTTTTTTATTCTTCAGGTTCTAATTTACCGAAATTAATCTTATCAAGTCAAGAAATTCAAGGGGATTATCTCAAAATTTCAAAAAATTTTCCTCCACACTTGCAAAGGGATTTATTTTATGTTGCGCAGAACTTTCTCAAGTCCCTTTGAATAAACCAAAAACCAGAGGTTTTCCTCAGTCAAATACTCATTTACATCAAAAACATGTGGATGATAAATTTTTCTAAACTTCATATAGTAAATCTCCTTCCCTTGGCTTTTCCACTTCAGCTCATACTTCGTCGGATAAGTTCCCGGGTTTTCAAGTGTGAATCCCTCTGGATATTCGCTAATGAACGAGCCGGAATCAAGCATTGACTCAATTACAAAATCCCTAAATTCGGGGTGATCGGTAGCAATTGAAACAACACCCCCATCTTTAAGTCGCTTCGCAAGAAGGCGGTTAAAACAAACCTTGAGCATCCTCCTTTTCTTGTGTCTTTTCTTAAACCAAGGGTCGGGGAAATTGAAATAAATTTGATCAAAAGTCCTATCGGGAAACAAAATCAGAAGCAAAAGTTTTGCATCGCCGACGAACAACCTCACATTTTCAAGCCCTGCTTTTATGATTTTCTTCTCCGCTTTTCTTGCGAAAAAATTCACAAGTTCAATTCCGACGAAATTTTTCTCTTTATGATCGCTCGCGACCTGCACCAAAAAAAGACCGTTCCCAAAACCAATTTCAAGTTCAACTTCTGAATCCCTCCCGAAAATTGAATTTAAATCCAAAGGATAATCCCTTC
>JAPYWO010000159.1 GCA_028276305.1 Candidatus Thermokryptus sp. | reverse complement strand
CAAGTTTCGTCAGAATCGCATCATTAATTTGAGGGGTTGAAGCTATACTTAACTGTTTGGATATCTTCCCGATAAGCTTTGATATGTCCTTCAAAATTTCTTCAAGCTCCTCTTTGCCTTGGACGACACTGTTTATAGCTTCTTTTTCAGCTGGCGAAAGGTCATTTATTTCAAGGAGATTATCAACATAAAACCGATACCCTTTGTCCGTGGGTATTCTCCCAGCCGATGTATGCGGATGCCACAGATAGCCCATATCCTCAAGGTCTGCCATCACATTCCTTACCGTGGCGGGACTGAGCCCGAGATTGTATTTTTTGACAAGATATCTTGAGCCAACTGGTATAGCAGTCATTATAAATTCCTGCACTATATATCCAAGGATCATCTTCTCCCGAGGTGTAAGCTCACGCTCCATCATCGCTACATCACCTCCAATCGGTTAAAGTTAAAGATGTGCTTTTTGTATTACAAAAATACGAAAAATTAAGGAGTTTTTCAAGCCATTAAAATTTGCGATTTTTTCAATTGCCAAAAAAACTTTGAAAATACAAATGAAAATTCTTACATTTTACACGATTGAAAACAAAACGAGATGAACCCGTATGTCAAAAACTTTAATAGCAATACTCGGAACTTTAGGCGTTTTACTTGTCGTAGCCCTTTTGATAATCGGTTGGGTGAGCTCAACTTACAATAAGCTTGTTCAACTTGATGAGCAAATAAACCAAGCGTGGGCACAAGTTGAAAATCAATATCAGAGAAGATACGACCTGATACCAAACCTTGTTGAAACCGTCAAGGGCTACGCAAAACATGAAAGGGAGGTCTTCACGCAGGTTACAGAGGCAAGAGCAAAAGTCGGACAACTGAATATAAGCCCAGAGGTCTTAAAAGACCCGCAGGCATTTGCAAGGTTTCAACAAGCGCAAGATGCATTAAGTTCAGCACTGTCAAGATTACTTGCCGTTGCGGAAAATTACCCGCAACTTAAAGCGAACGAAAACTTCCTACAACTTCAAGCACAACTTGAGGGGACCGAAAACAGAATTTCTGTGGAAAGGAGAAGATACAACGAGCTTGTCCAGCAGTATAACACATATGTCAGAAGATTCCCAACGAATATAATCGCTGGGATGTTCGGCTTTAGAGAAAGACCATACTTTAGAGCCGTTGAAGGAGCTCAACAAGCGCCAAAAGTTCAATTTTAAAAATAAAAAATTTGAACGAGATGAAACGCACTCTATTTTTAATTGCCATTTCAATTTTATTCTTCTCATTCATCAATCGCCAAGATGAGCCATTGAGACATCCACTTGAAAAACATCTGAAGAATATCAGACAATTGACATTTGGTGGCGAAAATGCCGAAGCATATTTTTCATTTGATGAGACGAAGTTAATTTTTCAATCAACGCGTGACAGCTTTGAATGCGATCAAATCTATATAATGAACATTGATGGGAGCAATTTAAAACTCGTCAGCACTGGCAAGGGGAAAACAACTTGCGCATATTTTCTTCCCGGGGATACTGAAATAATTTACTCATCAACCCACCATATAAGTCCGAAATGCCCACCCAAACCGGATTATTCAAAGGGATATGTTTGGAGCTTGGACAACTACGATATTTTCAAAGCAAAAGCAGATGGAAGCAATTTAAGACAATTGACAAATACCCCTGGATATGACGCTGAGGCGACCGTTTCCCCGAAGGGTGATAAAATTGTTTTCACATCAATTCGTGACGGAGACCTTGAAATTTACACGATGGACCTTGATGGCAAAAATGTTAAGCGACTGACATTTGAAAAAGGATATGACGGTGGCGCTTTTTTCTCGTGGGACGGGAAAAAAATTTGCTACAGAGCCTATCACCCGAAGGATTCAGCTGAAATCGCCGAATATGATCAACTCTTGAAAGATGGTTACATAAAGCCGATGAAATTGCAAATTTTCGTCATGGATGCGGATGGTAAAAATAAAAAGCAGATAACAAATAATAACGCTGCTAACTTCGCACCATTTTTCCATCCAGATGGGAAACGAATCATCTTTTCCTCAAATATGCACGATCCAAAAGGGCGTGACTTTGACCTCTACATCGTAAACATTGAAACAGGTGAAATTGAAAGGGTGACTTATACACCAGATTTTGACGGCTTCCCGATGTTTACACACGATGGGAAAAAGCTCGTCTGGGCTTCAAACAGAAACGGCAAAAAAAGAGGCGAAACAAATATATTTATAGCCGACTGGGTTGATTGATTCAAACGAGATTAAGAAAATAGAAGAAACGCTTGAAGATGTAATCTCGGGCAAATTTAATGTCCCAAAGATTGAACTTCTATATGAGGGTAAAGATTTAGTGGAAATTTTCGTTAAAAAACTTATTGATTTGAATTTTCAACCGAAGAAAGTAAACGAAGTAAATGTTGAAATTGGATTTCGCGTTCCTGCTTTCTACATCAAGGACAAAACCGCATATTTCGGGTGGGTCTTTTGGGAAATCTTCACCGAGACGAAAAAGAGAAAACTTTTTGGGTCAGCAATAAAAAATCAACGCGGTGATTGGGAAATTGAGATAACCGATAAAAGCGATGAGGTGATCTTCGTCAACGAGTCAAAGAACATTGAAATAGACCTATCAACGATGGCTTGGTGAAATTTTACGAAGCACCTGCTTTTCTTAATGCCTCAGCTCCACCTGCGATTTCAAGCATCTCTTTCGTGATCAGGGCTTGGCGCGTCTTGTTGAAAAGAAGTTGTAAATCGCGCAATAATTCATTGGCGTTTTCGGTTGCGTTGTCCATGGCTGTCATCCTCGCAGCTTGCTCAGCTGCGTTTGACTCAAGTAGAACCCTTAAAATATGCGTCTCCAAATACTTGGGTAGCAAACTGTTAAGTATTTCAATCGGCGCTGGTTCGTAAATGTATTCAACTAACGGAACTTTAACCCCCTTTGATGGCTTTACAGCTTCAAACTTCGGAACTATCGGAAGGAAATCCTCAATTACGATTCTCTGCTGAACTATTGACTTAAACTCATTGTAAACTATTTCAACCTTATCAAATTCAGCGCTCAAAAAACCGCCAACGACTTTGGACATTATCTCTCTAACATCGGATATTTCAATCGTCCTTTTGAAGACACCTGGATAACCAGCGAATATCTCAATCCCTTTTCTATGTCTGCTAAAATAATCATAACCTTTCTTACCGATGCAAATAAGCTTTATTTTCCCATCGGGCGGTAATTCTTTTTTCCTTTTTTCTATCAAATTCAAAACCGCCCGGATAATATTTGTGTTAAACGAGCCACACAGCCCTCTATCTGCGGTTACCACAACGATGCCGATGCTTTTAACTTCCCTCTTTTGAAGCAATGGATTTTGTGAGGTCTCAAAAACTGAAACAAACCTTTGTATAATTTCCTCAATTCTTTTCGCATAAGGTCTGGCTGAAATTATCCTCTCCTGTGCTCTCCTCAAACGAGCAGCTGCAACCATCTTCATCGCCTTGGTGATCTTCTGGATACTTCTGACTGCATTTATCCGTCGTCTTATATCTCTTAGAGCTGGCATTTGTCAAACAAAATTTATTTTTACAAAAAAGCGGGGGAAATTACCCCCGCGGAAAATTATTGCAAGCTCGCTTTAAAAGCTGAGACGAACTCCTTCAAAATTCCGTGAAGTTTTTGCGTTGTTTCATCATCAAGGTCTCTCGTCTCTATAATTCTATCAAGTATGTCCTTGTGTTTCGCCCTCATCAATGCGAGGAACTCCGTCTCAAATCTTCTCACAGCTTCAACTGGAAGCTCATCAAGATAACCTTGCGTCCCAGCGAAGATCAAAACAACTTGCTCTTCAACTGGCATCGGTTGATATTGATCTTGCTTTAAAAGCTCAACCAAGCGCTGACCTCGTCTTAATTGTGCCTGAGTTGCTTTGTCCAAATCGGAAGCAAATTTCGCGAAAGCTTCAAGCTCTCTGTATTGAGCAAGTTCAAGGCGCAATCTACCGGCAACTTTCTTCATCGCTTTGATTTGTGCGTTTCCTCCAACTCGTGATACTGATATTCCAACATTTATTGCGGGTCTTACACCAGCGTTAAAAAGACCTGGCTCAAGATAAATCTGTCCATCAGTGATTGAAATGACATTCGTCGGAATATACGCAGCAACATCACCGGCTTGTGTTTCAATTATAGGCAAAGCGGTTAAGCTTCCTCCACCAAGCTCATCGCTTAACTTTGAAGCCCTTTCAAGAAGTCGTGAATGAAGATAAAAAATATCCCCCGGATATGCTTCTCTTCCTGGCGGTCTTCTTAAAAGCAAGGATACCTGCCTGTACGCCCATGCGTGCTTACTTAAGTCATCATAAACTATCAAAGCGTGCCTCCCCGAGTCCCTGAAATACTCACCCATAGTGCAACCAGCATAAGGAGCAATATACTGCAATGGCGCCGGGTCACTTGCAGAAGCGACAACGACAATTGTGTAATCCATCGCCCCTTCCTCTTCAAGCTTGGCAACAACCTGAGCAACCGTTGACATCTTCTGACCTATAGCAACATAAATGCAATAGACAGGTTGAATTCCCAACTGCTTTGCCCTCTCCGTATGTGTAAACTTTTGATTTATTA
>JAPYWO010000158.1 GCA_028276305.1 Candidatus Thermokryptus sp. | reverse complement strand
CAAAATCTCATCTTCGTTTTCAAAATATCTACTTGCAAGATATATTGCATGCCCGAGACCGAGCGGTTCATCTTGCTCAACGAAATTAAATTTTACCTCAGGGTAATTTAACTCAACATAATTTTTGATTTTCTCCCCAAGATAACCGATGACGAGGGAGATCTCTTTTATTGAATTTGCAACGAGCATGTCAATTATATGTCCGAGAATCGGTTTACCTGCGACATTTAACAAAACTTTCGGTTGCGTATAAGTATGGGGACGCAATCTCGTCCCAACTCCAGCAACTGGAATAACTGCTTTCATTGTTAAGAACCCATTTTTTTAAATTGCCGATTTAATATAACAAAATCATCGTTTATTTTCAATTGCAAAAGTATTCTTTATGTGTTCAACTATTTCATCAACTGTGTCAATAATTTTGACTAAACCCGCACCATCTATTGAACCCTCGTTTAAAAGTTGTTTAGAAATGGTTTGAACTATCGGCGTCCAAAAGTTAACGGCAATTATCGGTTTGCGCTGGGTGAAATTTTTATTCATAAGCTCCCACACAAGGGAAAGTTCAACCAAAGTTCCCGTTCCACCGCGAAGTACAACATACGCATCGCCCTTCTCAATCAAAATCCTAAGCCGTTCAAACAGGTCCCTCGCTTTGATCTCTTCGTCAATCCATTTGTTGGCTTTTGCGTTTAAAGTTGCAATAGTGACGCCAATGGTCTTGGCTCCAGCGTCCTTTGCGCCTCTTGCCGTTGCTTCCATAGTTCCGCCATAGCCACCATTACATATTGCAAAGCCGATTTTCCCGAGATGAAAACCGAGTTCCCTTGCAAATTCATATTCTTCATCCCCTTCAACTGGTTTTGAACTGCCAAATATCGTGATGACTTTTTCAATCATATTGCGAAAAGGATTTATTTTTTCAAAAGGTATATAAAAAATGGCGCTCCAAAAAGAGCAGTAATTGAACCGACCGGGAGTTCATTCGGATACAAAACAATCCTTGCGATTGTGTCGGCAATTAGCAAAGTTATCGCACCAGTGAAAAACGATGTTGGGATGAGTAGCCGATAGTCAACGCTGAAGATTTTGCGACATATGTGTGGAACAACAAGACCGATAAAGCCGATGATGCCCGTTATTGAAACAATGACCGCAGTTAAAATTGAGGCAATGAAATAAAAAATTTTTTTCGTCCTTTCAGCATCTATTCCAAGTTGAGTTGCTATTTCATCACCAGTTGCGATTAAATTTAAGCGATAGGAGCTGAAAAAAGTTAGTAAGGTGAAAATTAAAACCACTATGGAGATTAAAACTGATTGCTTCAGGTTTACATTTGATAAATTTCCAAGCAACCAGAAGATAAAATTTTTCAACGATTCGCCTGATAAAGTGATGATAATTAAAATCAGCGCTGAAAAGAAAGCACCTATCATTATTCCGCTTAAAAGCATCGTGTTTATATCAATGGTTCCTCTTCTTTTGCCGAGCATGTAAACAACTATTATTACAACGGTTGAACCAAGTAGCGCGGTAATTGGAGTTAAGACGAAGGAAAAAGTACCGATTAGCGCAATTGAAATGATAGCTCCAAATGCTGAACCGCTTGATATTCCGAGGATATATGGCTCGGCGAGAGGATTTCTTAACATCGCCTGTAAAATAGCTCCTGCGACAGCAAGCCCTCCACCCGCAAAAATTGCAGTCAAAGCCCTTGGAAATCTAATTTGATAGATTATAACCTTGTCAATTTCATTGGCTTCTCCATTCAAAACTTTGATTATTGTCCCGATGTCAAGCGTTGGTGAATGGTTTGTGCTTCCAATTGAAGTTGAAATGAATAGTGTTATGAAAAGGGATGGAAGAAGAAATGTTATGTAGAGTAGCAATTTTTTTGTTTTCAATTCGTAAGAATCATTTAGTTTTCGGTTCCAAATATCCTATCGCCAGCGTCGCCAAGTCCTGGAAGTATAAATCCCTTTGAGTTTAGTTGTCTATCAAGCACTGCTATGTAAATTTGAACATCGGGGTGTTCATTTGTGAGTTTGTTAATTCCTTCTGGAGCTGCTATCAAGCTTACAACTTTGATTTTGTTTGCGCCTCTTTCTTTTAGATAAGAGACAGCTGCGCAGATGCTTCCGCCCGTTGCAAGCATAGGGTCAAGTATGATGACTATGCTTTTGTCAAGGTTTTTTGGAAATTTGAAATAATAATCAACCGGTTTGAGCGTCTCTTCATCTCTGTATAGTCCAATGTGTCCGACTCTCGCTTCAGGGAAGAGTTCAAGGAAAGCATCAACCATTCCAAGTCCAGCTCTTAAAATTGGAACGATGACTATTTCATCTTTTAGAGTGTGACCTTGGGTTGTTTCAAGCGGTGTTTCAACTTCTTTAGGCAAAAGGTCAAGGTCTTTTGTCACCTCAAAAGCCATAAGCGTTGTTAATCTTTTTAAGATCGTTCTGAAGGATGAACTTGGTGTGTTTCTGTCCCTTAAAAATGTAAGATCGCGTTTTATTAGGGGGTGGTTAACTACGAAAAGATTTCCGCCCATTTTTCAGTTTGTGATTTTTATTTTAAAATAAAAATTTGCGGTTGAAAAAGCAATTTAGCAAGTTGAATGTTAATTTTGAATTGAGTATATTTTCCGTGAATAACAAAAAAATTACAGGAGGAAACATGCGAGAAGTTGTAATAGCAAGCGCCTGTCGCACGCCTATAGGTTCATTTAATGGTTCATTAAGTTCTTTCCCAGCACCTAAACTTGGGGCAGTTGTGATTGATGAAGCTTTGAGAAGGGCGAATGTTCCCAAGGAAATGGTTGATGAAGTTATAATGGGATGTGTTTTGACTGCTGGTGTAGGTCAAGCCCCAGCAAGACAAGCTGCAATTTTTGCGGGATTACCGACGAAAGTTGAGTGTATGACGATTAACAAAGTTTGTGGCTCTGGGCTAAAAGCAGTTATGTTGGCAACGCAGGCGATTAAACTTGGAGATGCAGATATAATAGTGGCTGGAGGGATGGAAAGCATGTCAAACGCTCCGTATATACTTGACAAAGCGAGAACCGGCTACAGAATGGGACATGGGCAATTGATTGATTCTATGATAAAGGATGGGCTCTGGGATGTTTATAATGATTTTCATATGGGGAACGCCGGGGAACTTTGCGCCAGAGAGTGTAACATATCAAGACAAGAACAAGATGAATTTGCTGTGTTAAGTTATAAGCGAGCTCTTGAAGCAATTGAAAAGGGTTACTTCAAAGAGGAGATAGTCCCGGTAAAAGTTCCACAACCGAAAGGTGGGGAAGTCATCGTTGATGAAGACGAGGAGCCAAAGCGTGTGAATTTTGAGAAGATACCTCAATTAAAACCGGCTTTTGACCCAAATGGCACGATCACACCTGCAAATGCTTCAAAGATAAACGATGGCGCCTCAGCTCTTGTTTTAATGTCAAAGGAAAAGGCAGAAGAGCTTGGAGTTAAACCACTTGCTCGTATCGTTGCCTATTCATCAGCAGCAAAAGACCCTGCTTGGTTTACAACGGCACCAGTTGACGCAATTGAAAAAGTGTTGAAGAAAGCCGGGATGAGGAAAGAAGATATTGATTTGTTTGAGGTGAATGAAGCGTTTGCCGTGGTTGCGCTTGCAACATCAAAACTTGGCGGAATACCGATAGAAAAAATGAACATACACGGCGGAGCTGTTGCCCTTGGACACCCGATCGGAGCAAGTGGCGCAAGAATTTTAACTACGCTTTTATATGCAATGAAGAGAAAAAATGCAAGATTTGGTCTTGCAGCTATTTGTATAGGTGGCGGAGAAGCAAGCGCAGTCATAGTTGAAAAAATTTAACCAAGAACGATGAATAAGAAAAAACTGCAAACAATACCTCGCGCAAAAGATGAAGCAATCGCTGAAGCGAAAAGATATCTGAAGAACGCAAAGGAGATTCTATCAAAGGTTAAAATTGAATATGATAGATATACCGATCCAAAACTTGTTAGTGAAGCTGCGGGCGTTGCTTATCTTGCTGCGCTTAAAGCCATAGACGGATATTTGCTTGGTAAAGGAATTTCACCAGAAAAATTACCTGCTTCAATTGAAGAGTATTTTTCGGTGATTTCAAAGATTCCGAAAAATGGGAAATTAAAGGCGCATTTAAGTACAGCGTATGAAAATCTTCACATTTTCGCTTATTATCGTGGTGGCGTAAGCGTTGATATGATTAAAGCAGGGATTAAAAGCGTGGAAGAGATAATAAAAATGCTTGAGTAAATAAATTAAAAACAAAAATTTGGAGCACTTAACCATGGAGATCAAGAAAGTCACAGTCGTTGGGGCGGGGACAATGGGAAGCGGAATTGCTCATGTTCTTTCACAAAATGGATATCTTGTAAATTTGATTGATATCAACAAGAATGTTCTTGAAAGGGCTATCAATGTCATACGGCAAAACATGGACAGACAAATCAAAAAGGGCTTGATGACAGAAGAGGAAAGGGAACAGGCAATAGCGAGGATAAGTACTTTTACTTCTCTTGAGAGCGGAGCGAAAGATGCCGACTTTGTGATTGAAGCTGCTACCGAAAATGTCAAGATAAAGAAGGACATTTTCAAAACACTTGATTTGACCTGTAAACCTGAAGCGG
>JAPYWO010000157.1 GCA_028276305.1 Candidatus Thermokryptus sp. | reverse complement strand
TTTGTATGCCAGGGACGAGGTTCAAAACATCGTTCAAACTTGTGGCTTGGAAGTGTTCTACCTCAGCGCTGGTGATTATTGTTTTTGTAGTTGCTTCGGAGGGAATAAGTTCTTCACTTCCTGAGGATACTACTTCAATCGCCCCTATGTAAAAAACTTGGGTTTCCATCACGCAGTCAACTAATGTTATTTCATTTTCCTTGACTTCAACAGTTATAGTTTTCTTTTTATAACCCACATAGGATATCTCCAATGTATAAAATCCTGGTTTAAGGTGAATGCTGAAATTTCCATCCTTATCAGTGATACATCCTTTTCCCAGTTCTTTGATGTATACATTTGCTGCTGGGAGGGGGTCCCCGTTTTCACTTTTAACTTTACCTTTTATTCCTCCCTCTTTATTTTCAATTTTTACCTTGTTCTTTCTGGTAATAGCGACGGTTACTGAGTCAATGAAGGCATAGTTTAAACCAGCGGAAGTAAGCAACGATTTTATCGCATCCCTAACCTTCATTTTGCCTTCAAGGTTAACTGTTGTATTTGCAACGACATCTTCTTCATATATGAAATATATGCCTGACAATTCAGTTAATTTTTCAAGCGCAGTTTTCAAGCTTACATTTTTAAAGTCAATTTGAATATCTTTGTTAAGTGATGTGTCTGGTGTTTTCGTGTTAATCTGAATTAACAGAAACAAAATTAAGGCGATTATCTTCATTTCAGCTTACTTTTATAATTTTGCCCCGTTTTGTTTCAATTGTTTCAATTTTCAATCCGGTTATAAATGAAATCGTCTCAATTATTTTTTCCAGTGTTAAGCCCTTATGAAAAACGCCGGTTATCCTTTTACCCATAGCGTTACGATTTGTAAAAACAAAGTCAAATTCGTAATAGTTTTTCAGTTCATTTAACACATCAAAAAGAGATTGGTTCTCAAAGACAAGGTTACCCACAATCCATTGAGTGTAAATATCTCTTTCGGTTTTTTCAACTTTAAATATCCCTTCATGAGGGTTATAGTTTAACACATCTTTGCTGTTTAAATAAATTCTTGAGCCATTTTTTGATTCAAATGAAACCATCCCGTTTTTGACATATATAGTTAATTTACCGCTTCTGCTTTTGACATTAAATTCCGTGCCATGGACGGTTATTATTCCGGGATCAACTTTAACTTTAAAGGTGATTTTAGTTGATGGATTAACGACAAAATAAGCTTCGCCTTCTAACTTTACTTCGCGATTTTGTGCGATTGATATGTAAATTTTACTTGATGAGTTTAGAGTGATGTATGTATCATCGGGTAGGATTATCGTTTTAGTTTCAAATTTCCCGGTTGTGTTTGCGAGGATTAATTTTTCAGTTTTTCCCTCTTTTAAAAGGTAAATAAATACAGGGATAAGGATGACCAACGGGATTAAAAGTAGTATTTTAATACGGCGGTTTAGGAGATTTTTGATAATTTTGAGGATTTCTATATGTCTTACGAAGATTTTACTTTGAAGGTCAAGCCATTGTTTTTCTATTTCCGAGTATGGTTTATCAATGTGGGCATTTCCCATGAAATCCCAAGTTTTCTTAAACTCTTCAAAATATCTTTTGTTTTTCGGAGATTTAGCGAGCCAATTTAGAAGATGTTTTGCGCTTTTGTCATCCAGTTCACCTTTTAAGAATCTGACAAAAAGCTCATATTTGGGTTTATTTTTCATATCAATTTTTCATTTTTTGCTTTCACTTAATAATACACAAAAAGGAACCGTTTGTACTATTTCACAAATAATCTTTTATCTTCACTCTTAAAATCGCGAGGGCTTTATTAATTTGGTTTTTCACGGTTTGTATGGATATGTTTAAAAGTTCGGCTATTTCTTTATATGAAAGATCGTTATATCTTGAAAGGACGAATATCTCACGACATCTTGGAGGAAGTTCATTTAGCAAGTTTAGAATAATTTCGTTGGTTTCGTATTCATCGCTGGTTGTGTTTCTCCCAGCGATTGAAAGTTCATTTACTTCTACAGTTTGTTTTGTGTCCCTTTTATAATTTAGGTATAAATTTCGTGCTATCTTAAAAAGGTAGTTTTTAGGGGAAATGTCGGGGTTTATTCTTTTTCTTGCCAACCAAAATTTTATAAATGCTTCCTGGCATAGATCTTCGGCTATTGACCCGTCACCACTTAGAAGATACAAGAATTTGTAGACATCGTTATAAAATGTAAAGAAGAATTCTTTAAATGCTTCTTCGTCGTCTTCTTTAATTCTTGCAACTAAGTGCTCAAGATTTCCCGGCATTCCTCATTTACTATTTTCTTTAAAAAAATTTAGTTTATTGTTTTTTACAAGTCAATCAAAAATAAGGTAAAAATCGGGTCTTTTGTGGGAATGTTATGAGAGGATCATCAAGTCAAATTTCTCTCGGTTCGCAGTAGAAATTAACATTGTAACGGTGGGTGTGATGGTTTATGTATCTTTTTTGTGGTTTGGCTTGATATAGGTCAAGTCACTTGTTAAGTTTGAATTGGAGCATTCCAAGTAACTGGTAAAATGGGCGTTTTAAGTCAAATGACTGTGAAAATGAGCCATCAATTAAAAGTTTAATTGATGGATGCAATGAAACGAGCAAACCATAACTAATGCAAACAAACTCGCTGTGTTTTGTCTTGCCTGTTGACTCAACAAGGTAAGTTATCTCCGGTTCCTGTCTAAGTTCCGTCTTAAACCCACGGGTGACGAAAATTTCACCAACATAAACTGATTGAATACCGCCACTTATTGAAATGAAAGGTCTTATAAAATGGCGAGGCGTGATAAATCTAACACCAAGTAAAGCTTCGTAAACTTTTGAAGCATTTCCAGTGGCCCTGGCATAAATGCCATAAACAGCCGGAAGTATAAGTGGATATCCCCCTATATACCTAAATCTTGCGTATCTTAAATTTGTAAATATCTGGACATCTTGAAGGATATCGTATGAAATCCCGCCAGTTATCTTTATCCCCCTGTCCCAGTAAGGTAAAATTGAGTTAGATGGTAAAACGATTGAAGGTCCAAGCCCAAATTCAACCCCAACGCTGTTTTGAGCAAAAGATAAATCCTTGAAAAGGATGAAAAACAAAAAGATGAAAATTGACTTTTTAATTGGGTTATTCATGGCTTTCACCTTTCTTTATTCTTTCCATTATTTCAATGGCGAGTTTTGAAAATAGCGTTTTTATTTCCTTTGGGTTTACCTCTTTTATCATATCAACAGGCCATAGATTAATTTCGTCTGGGAAATTTTCAACTTTTTTCAATGCGATAGCCATCCAGTATAGATCAAACCCGGGGTCTTTCCCTTTCGCAAGTTCTGTCAATTTCCAAAAATCCTCATCTTTCAAGATAAAAAACAAATCAACAGCGTCCCTCGGTTCTGCCCTGCCGAAAAAAGCAAGAAGCTTATCAACAATTAAATCTGTGTAGTCATTAACTTTTATACCGATATCAGAAACAACGGGATTTTCAAATCTAAAAGGTGAATCAATGGCTATTTGAACCCTCGTTTTTTCATCTTTTCCTGAAACCTCAAATTCAACAAATGTCTCAAGCCGTCTTATAACTTTAATTTGGAAAACTTTTTTAATTTCATCTTCAAAGGCGTGCGAAAAAGGGATGACAAGTGCTTTCTCGGTTGTAAAAATATCAAGGTCAAAGGATTTTCTATGCGCTAAATAAAACTCCGTCAGGGCTGTCCCACCCGTTAAATAAAACATATCGCTATCAGGAATAGTTGAAAAAATTAACAAAATTTCCCTTTGTAAATCTGTTATAATTCCATTACCTTTGAGCAAAGTAGTCCTCCCATAGTGATTTTATCTCTTTGGGGAGTTCAAGTTCAGGAAGTAATTTTTTTATCTCCTCCCAGTCAAGTTCGGCGATGTCCTCTGCTCTCCCCCTTGTAAGGACCTGTTTTATGTACCATTTCCTCAAAAAAGGGTTTTCAATGTCTATTTCCCTATCCGTTGACCAGACGATGTATCTTTTCGGCTTGATGTATTTCGGGCTCATATTTCCCTTGCGGTTTGGTTTGATTCTAATTTATCGAAAAAGTTTGTAAATGTCAAAATTTTTCACCTTTTTCTTTGCGGGCGGAAGAGGAAGAAATAACGGAAAATTCTGAGGATAAGATATGCAAGGAAGGAAAAGATTGAAAGCAAGATATATGTTTCTCTGTTTTCAAGTCCGATTTGAAGGATCTTCACAATTGTGATTGAGCCGATAAGGAAGGCAAAGAAAGGACCGAGGTTGATATATTCAAGTTCTTCTTGTTTTCTGAGTTCTCTTATGTCGTCGTCTTGGATGTGTTTTTTTGCGATCGCTTGTGAGAGCGTCGCTTTTATCAGGTTTGGGTTTCCCTTTGAGATGTGAAGGACTTCGTTTTTTAAAAATTCCCTTTTATTCCCTTTTAGGTGTGAGAGGTGCTTGTCAATTAGGTAGTTAATTAACTTGATTGCTGTTTCTTTTGGTAGTTCTTCAAGGTTGATTTTTTCAAACATTGCGTAGATGTGTTTTAGGCGTTTGTCGTTTTTGAGTTCGCTTGTTGTAGCAATGATTGTAGAAGCTTGGGCGAGGTCAAGGATAAATTCTGCAAGTTGAGCGCTTGCGAGGTCAAGGTCGTCAATGAAAAGGATGTAGTCCTTTGATTTGATTGATTTGA
>JAPYWO010000156.1 GCA_028276305.1 Candidatus Thermokryptus sp. | reverse complement strand
CAATTTTCACCATCAAGGATAATCCCAACGATTGAATTCCTCAATCCTTCTTCACCTTCTTTCTGAATTATCTCATCTCGTATCCTTAAAATTCTATTCACAAGGTCACCCGCTGCGTCGTCCGGACTCCAACTTGAATAAACAAACCCGATCAAATCGGACAAAATCCTATCCCTGAATACAATTCTAATTTCACCAAACGGAGTAAGAAATTTATATGGTTTGTAAATTCTAATTCTCTCATTTACGCCATTTTCAACGAGAGATAAAGATTTTAGCAATACTTCTTCATCGGACGCTGTCCATCTCAATCCATTTTCAGCCATCAATTGAATTACTTCTTCACTTATACTTCCTTCACTTGGCCACATACCGAGCGGTTTCCGCCCGAAAATTTCCTCATACAGTTTCACTGCCTTTTTGATCTGCGCATCTGCGTCCTCGGGATGAGAGAACTTCCCCTTTGGTAATTTAATCTCGGGAGATGAAACTTTAGCTATTGAAATGTCGCATAAAAGTGGCAAAATCGGATGATAAAACGGGCTCACGCTTACTTCTATTTGCCCGCGATTTTGCGCCTCAATATGCTTTGGGATTATTCTTCTCAAAATCTCATAATGACCATTGATCAAAATTTGTTTATCATCCTCTGTAAATCCGCTACCCTTTTCAAAAAATTTTTTGAAAGGTTCATCATACTTGCTGTATTCACCAACCCAAACAAGATTATACCAAACCTGTAAGTCAAGCCAATCCTGTGAACTAAATCTAATCGCAACCTCGCTGAAAGATTCAATCGTGAAAGAAAAACCACCGCGCTTGTTAAAAAGCTCAAGATACCTCGGAAATGGCTTTATCATCCTATCAAAGTTCGCAAGGAAGAAATTCTTCAAAATCTCAAGTTTGTCGTCCTCTGTTAACTCATCAACCTTTTTCTTCGTCAACTTTAAAATTTTGTCCTCAGCCCGATTCTGGACATAATCCAAAATTTGAACAATAAGCGATGGTGCGAGATTGAATGTCTGTTTTATCTTGGGATAATCGTCAAGTATTCGCACCATATCCCAGTAATCCTTCACCCCGTGAAACCTAACCCAAGGCAGTAAGTATTCCCCATCCTGCTTATAATATGGCTGATGCTGATGCCAAAGAAAAGCAACCTTAATCGGCTCCATCACCGATCTCAAATTTTGTTTTCCGGTATATTATCGTCACGAATTTAAATTTACCCAAATTAACGCTCAAATTAAAGTTTGTTTTTATCAACACAAATTCTTAAAATTTTTCAAAATGAAAACAAAATCATCTTGAAGAATTTGCCCTGGGTTCTTAGGATGACACTTTTGCTACTTGGACTTCTCCTTTTAATCCACATCTACTTGTCATCTAAAATTTCATTCGCCTTAAGACAACTGGGATTCAATCACTTGAAATTCCTCACAATTTTCATCCCGGTTTATTTCCTCTCTTACCCATTTATAGGACTTTTCGGCTTCTTGCTCGGTTCACAGGCGATAATCTCAACATTTCGCTTTGGGAATAAAATTTTTGATGCGATTTTCACTTATCCATTCTGGGTTGGTCTCGTCTTTGCGCTTCAAACATTCTTCCCACTTCTTTTAATTGACATAGCAAGGTTAATTTTAAAATCAACAACGCTTGCTTTAAATCAGGTGAAGTTAAATATCATTTTCCCCTGGCTGATAATTTTAACAGCCGTCGTAAACCTGATATACGCCGGGGTAAAAACATACATTGACACGAACAAGATAAACATCAACACAGCGACTTTAAAAGTTGACAATCTTCCGGGGATTTTGAACGGTTTTAAAATCGTCCACATAAGCGATATTCAAGCCGATGAAAGAACCGGAAGGGAAAAAATTGAAAGATACATAAACATTGTAAACTCACTTGAACCTGACATTGTAATTTTCACCGGTGATATAGTCACTTATGGAACTAAGCATATTCCGTTGGCGGTTGAGATGATTTCAAAAGTGAATTCAAAATTTGGCGTATATTCTTGCATCGGTGACCACGATTACTGGGCTGGCGTTGAAAACATAAATACTGAAATGGCGAAATACGGTTTAAAACTCTTTGATAATGAAAATGTGAAATTAAAAATTGACGGCGCAACACTTGGTTTAACCTTCGTAACTAACATATATAGCGAACGACCGCGAATGGATATACTTGAAAATCTCGCATCAAGTAACGATGCTGATATAAAAATTTTTGTTACGCACCAACCGTCTGAATCCCTTGTTAAATTTGCAAAAGAAAGAAATTACAAACTTTTCCTTTCGGGTCATACTCACGGCGGTCAAGTTGTCATTTCGCTTTTCGGATTTGAGATAATACCTTCAAGAATTGAAACGAAATTTGTTTCGGGGTTTTATGATCTCGGTTCAATTTTAGTAAGTGTAAATCGCGGGCTTGGTTTCACAGCTGCGCCAATACGGTTCAATGCACCTGCGGAAGTGACGCTAATAAAACTCGCCCCAGGAAGTTAAAATGAAGCGCCTTTTAATCGTTCTTTTCACTTTGCTAATTCTCGGATGCTCAAGGGAATTAAATGAAATGACAGGTCCTGACACAACTCCACCTTCACCGCCACAAGGACTTTCTGTTTATTTCGCCGGCGATGGTATGGTTATTCTCGTCTGGCAAAATAACACGGAGCCAGATGTTGATTTCTACAAAATTTATCGCTCAAATGACAGCATAAACTTTTTCAATATAGGTCAATCTTATGAAAACATATTTTCCGACAAAGGGCTTGATTATGATTCGGTCTATTACTATTACATAACCGCTGTTGATAATTCCGGAAACGAGAGCCAACCAAGCTCAATCGTAAGCGCAAAGCCAGTGAATAAGTATCCACCAACTCAACCTTTCGGTTTAAGCGTTGATGCACACAACGACCCTGACGGTATTTACTTCAATTTAAAATGGTACAAAAATCCAGACGGAGATATAAAACTTTACAGGGTCCACAGATCAACAACACAAAATTTCACTCCCAGCGATTTAAATTTAGTTGGATGGACAAAGGACAATTACTTTCGCGATACTGTTAATTTAAGCGTAAATCAGAGATATTTCTACAAAATTGTAGCGGTTGACAAAGGAGGACTTGAAAGCAAACCAAGCTACGAAGACGATGACATAATTTTGAAATGCCCAACTTTGTTAAATCCCCAAGACAATGGCACTACGGATTACAACCCGGTTTTCAAGTGGAAAAAAGTTGAAAACGCCTCGGGATATATAATTTTTGTCTCAACCTCAAAATTTGGAAATGAGATATGGAAAAAAGTTATAACAGGCGAAAATTCCGATACATTGAGTGTCACTTATCTTGGTCCATCACTTTATGATGGCAGGATTTATTTTTGGAAAGTTGCAACTTTTACAAAAAGTGAAAACATGATAAATTCAATAAGCGAAACGAGAAGTTTCAGGGTTAGTATAAGATGATTGAAGCAATAAACATAGTCAAATACTATAGCGATAAACTTGTGCTTAAAGATGTAAGTTTTAGCGTCGGCAGGGGTGAAATATGTGGTTATATTGGACCAAACGGGGCTGGAAAAACAACAACGATAAAAATTTTAACTGGGGTTATAAAACCGACCTCCGGCTTGGCTTATATTGACGGTATAAATGTAATTGAAAAACCAGAAGAAGTTAAAAAAATAATTGGTTATGTCCCGGAACACGCACCCATGTTTGAAACATTGACGCCAATGGAGTTTTTAAGTTTCATCGGGAAAATCTACGGAATGAGCGATGGAGAGATTGAAAGAAATGCCTTTGAACTTATGGAAATTTTTGAAATTTACGATTTCAAAGATGAACCGATGTTAAGTTTTTCAAAAGGTATGAAACAGAAGGTCATTTTAATTTCAGCCATTATGCACGATCCAAAGGTTTTATTTCTTGATGAACCCCTCAACGGTCTTGACACAAATGCGATTCAAATTTTCAAGGAGATGCTCAAAAAGATGGCGAAAAACGGGAAAACGATTTTTTACTCGTCTCATTTACTTGATGTAATTGAAAAAGTTTGTGACAAGCTCATCATAATAAATCAGGGGAAAATAATCGCAAGCGGTTCAATTGAAGATATCTTAAAAAAAGCTGATGTCTCTCAACTAAACGAAGCGTTCATCAAATTGACTGGAATTGAAACCCCGAGCGAAAAAATAGATAAATTTTTAAACCGCTTGAGATAAGCTCATAAAAATAACCTGTTCCCAATGGCACACGCTTTGCAAAGGGAATTTGAACAGTAAAATTTATAAAGTTGAACTCCGCCCTGATGCATCAAGGCGGAAGATGAAATTTTAAACTTCCCGAGAAGAAGTTCATCCTCAATTTTTGAAGTTATCCAATTCGGTGAAAGACCTGGGAAATTCTTATATATATCTATGACTCCATTCTCTATCACCCTGTTATTAAAAATTCTTGCAAAGGTCAACATCAACGGCAAAACTCCGTTCACAACAATTTCGCTTGCTTTTGAGGTGCCGATAGCGAAACCGGTTTTAACCCGACTACTACCGCCAAAATTATAATGGTTCTCCCAATAACCCTCTGACTTCACGCGAAATAGTTCAACAAGATGTTTTGCTTTTTCAATCGGTTTCAACTTTGAGGTTATGATATCGTTCATCTTCGCAAAAA
>JAPYWO010000155.1 GCA_028276305.1 Candidatus Thermokryptus sp. | reverse complement strand
TATATCTATCATTGACGCCTTTTTATCTTTTTTATTGATCAATCGGAGTCAACCGAAACCATATCAATTGTTTCCCACGGGCAATACTTTGCGCAAAGTTTGCAACCAATGCAGATATCTTCATCAATGATGACGATTCCATTGACATTTGAAAAAGGATTTACCCCCCTCTCAACATTCTCGCGCAAAATCTCAAGCGTTGTTGACTTCACACCGTTAAACGAGTCAATGAATTCGGGACCTTTAACTTTATATATACAATCAACGGGACAGAATTCAATACAAACCTCACAACCCGTACACCCCGTTGGGTTAACTACCGCGACAAGCTTGACCTTTTTCTTTCTTACTGGCTTTGCGGTTTCATTTATTTGAACCTGTGACATTTTTCCCTTGCTTTTGATTTTGAATTATCTCAACCCAGCCCATTTCTTTATCAACTCAGCAACAACAGGGTTCATAAGTGTAAGAACGATTATAACAAGAATGATTAAAAAGTTGAGTTTCATGTTTAACTTATCTATCTGACTCTGCAATTCAGTTCTAATCTTTGCAATCTCACCTCTAAATTCCAATCTTACATTTTCAATTTCACTCCTAAATTCAGCCCTTATCCCCTTCAACTCCGTTCTTAAATTTTCAATCTCACCTTTTAATCCCGTTCTCACATTATCAATTTCACCCATCAATTCTGCCCTCACTTTCTCAATATCCGACTTCAACTCCGTCCTTAAATTTTCAATATCCGCTTTCAATTCTGTTTTAACGGCGTTTAGCTCCGCCTTAGTAGCAAGCTCATTCACAAGTTCACTTCTCAATTCAACTTTTTTCTGCAAAGCTATCTCATCAGCTCTTCTCTCCATGAGCTTAAAAAAATCTTCAATCATCTTCGCTATTTCAAATGCCTCTTCCCTGCCAAATTTCCGCTCAAGTTTTTCATACAAGTCAATCGGAATGCTCATAATAAAGTCATTCTCCATTTTTTAAAAGTAAGTTCTATCCCGAACATCGGTAGCAACAAAGCCAGATATTAACTTTTTCCTCTTTTCCCACACAATTTTATCTGCATTTGCCTTTTCGCATTCTTCAGCCGAATCAACTAAAACAGTGACGACATTATTTCTCACCTCGGCGAAGCCATCCGACACAACGAAATAAATTTTATTTCCATTTTCATCAACAATTTTAACCTCTCCGATTTCAAGCAAGCTCACAAGTGGTGCGTGATTATATAAAACTTGAAAACTTCCCAAAACCCCGGGCAAGGTGACACTTTTAACCTTGCCCTTATAAACGACCTTCTCCGGTGTTAAAACTTCAAGTTGAATTAATTTATCTTGCATCAATCAATCTTCATTTTCTTTGCTTTATCAAACGCCTCATCAATCGTCCCAACCATATAAAATGCCATCTCTGGCAGTTCATCGCACTCACCTTCAATTATCGCTTTAAAACCAGCTATCGTATCGCTAAGCTTGACATATCTACCTTCGGTTCCCGTAAACGCCTCAGCAACGAAGAACGGTTGCGAAAGGAAACGCTGAATTTTCCTCGCCCTCGCAACTATTAATTTATCCTCCTCGGAAAGTTCATCTATACCAAGTATGTTAATTATGTCCTGGAGGTCTTTATATGTTTGCAAAATCTCCTTGACTTTTTTCGCAACATAGTAATGTTCATCTCCAACGACTTTCGGGTCAAGAAGTCGTGAAGTTGAATCAAGCGGATCAACGGCTGGGTAAATTCCAAGCTCGGCTATTTGCCTTGAAAGAACCGTCGTTGCGTCAAGGTGACTGAATGTTGTAGCTGGAGCTGGGTCTGTTAAGTCATCAGCGGGAACATATATCGCTTGAACAGATGTAATTGAACCACGCTTCGTTGAGACAATCCTCTCTTGTAGCTCTCCCATCTCAGTTGCAAGCGTCGGTTGATAACCTACTGCCGATGGCATTCTGCCAAGCAAAGCCGAAACCTCTGAACCCGCCTGTGTAAATCTGAAGATATTATCTATGAACAACAGAACATCTCTACCTTCTTCATCTCTGAAATACTCTGCTATTGATAAAGCAGAAAGCCCAACTCTCAACCTCGCCCCGGGTGGTTCATTCATCTGACCGAAAACGAGAACCGCATTTTTTAAAACCCCCGAATGTTTCATCTCAAGCCAAAGCTCATTACCTTCCCTTGTCCTTTCACCAACACCTCCGAAAACGGAATATCCTTTATGATAAACTGCTATGTTATGAATCATCTCCATTATCAAAACCGTCTTCCCGACCCCAGCTCCGCCGAAAAGCCCAACTTTTCCACCTTTTGGATACGGTTCAAGTAAATCAATAACTTTAATTCCAGTTTCAAGTATTTCCCTCTTCGTGCTTAACTCTGTAAACTCCGGTGGCTCACGATGAATCGGATAATACTTCTCGGCTTGAATTGGACCAAGCCCATCAATCGGCTCACCAACTACATTTAAAAGCCGTCCCAAAACTTGGGGACCAACCGGAACTTTAATCGGACCTTCCGTGTCGTATGCTTTCATCCCTCGCACAAGCCCATCAGTTGAATCAAGCGCTACAGCTCTCACCCTATTTTCGCCAAGATGTTGTTGAACCTCAGCCCAGAGGATTTCCTCCTTGCCTTCAATGTTGACACGTGGAATTTTTATCGCATTGTAAATCGCAGGTAAATACCCATCTTCAAATTCAATATCAATGACAGGACCTATTATTTGGACAATTTTTCCCTCGCGCATCAATCTAAAGTTTTTGTTTTTCTTTAGAATTTCGCAGAAATATACGAAAATTTGAACTCTTTTCAAAAATCAGTTCAAATTCAGCCAATTCCTTTTCCTCTTAACAGAAATATAAATTGAAAGGGCAAAGCCAGCGAAAATCAAATACGGGACAAAAAGAAGATAAACTATCCCATCGTTTAACCCGCTGGCAAGTTTCATCCCTTCCTCTGAGGAGGTGACATTTGACTTACACATCGCACATTGCCCAAGGGCAGAACCAACTCCAAGGAAAACCATCAAAGAAATTAACAAAATAAAATTTGCAATCCTCATGGCGCTACAGGTCTTTTATTTTTAGTTTAACAATGTTTTCACCAGTTCTAAAACTTCCTTAGCGTGCGTTTCAACATCCACTTTATCAATGACATGCGCTATCCTACCTTCCTTATCAACTATAAAAGTAACCCTGCTGGCGAAACCGAGTAAATTCAACACGCCATAAGCTTTACAAACCTCTTTGGTCTCATCCGAAAGCAATGGGAAATTCAACGAGTACTTGTCAATAAACTTCTTTAGCGATTTCTTTGAATCCACACTTATCCCAAAAACTGGAACACCGATCTGCTCAAACTTTGACCATTCATCACGGATTCCACAAGCTTGCTTAGTGCACCCCGGGGTGTTTGCTTTTGGATAAAAGTAAATCACGACTGGTGATTTCCCGCGATAGCTTGAAAGCGTATATTTATTCCCAAATGCGTCTTCCAAAGTGAAATCAGGCGCTATATCACCAACCTTCAACTTACTACCTTTTATGGAAAAGAATAAAAAGACAAACAAAGAAACGAAAAACAAAATTTTCATATTCTCCTCCAAATTCATTTAAAAATGTGGTAAAGCATGAAGTAAATGACAACACCCGTTAACGAAACATAAAGCCAAAGTGGCAAGGTGTAGCGGGCTATTTTTGGATGTTTATCAAATTTTTTAAGCAATGCGAACACTAATGTCACAATCGCCATCGGCAAGACAAACACCGCAATTAAAGTATGCGATGTCAAAATCGTCAAATAAACGATCCGCCAAAATCCAGTTTCTTTGAAGCGAGTCACTCCAGCGCTGTAATGATAAGTCAAATATCCAACGAGAAAAAGCGAGGAGGAGACGAAAGCAGAGAGCATAAATTTTTTATGCGCTTCAACATTCTTCTTTTTTATATTTACGAAACCAAGCAACAAGAACAAAAAACTTAAAGCGTTAAACAAAGCGTTCAAGCTCGGCAAAAATTTAATCACCGCTCTCTCAGGATTATTTTGATATCTTTTATCAATTTATCAACTTCATCGGGATCAGTTCCCGAGTAATAACCCCTAATTCTGCCTTTCCCATCAACAAGAACAAACCGATCGCTATGTATGAAATCTCCCGGACCGCCGTCACCTTCTTCAACTGGAAGTTTAAAGCCATGTCTTGCCAGATCATATATTTTCTTTTTTTCACCCGTTATAAAAAACCACTTGCCGTCAATAGCTCCCCAACCCTTTGCGTACATTGAGAGAACCCACACAGAATCTGTCTTAGGGTCAACCGTGAACGATGCGAGTTTGACCTTTTTATCATCTTTAAACGCCTCTTGTACTCTTGTCATCTGTTCCGTCATCCTCGGGCAAATTCCAGCGCAACTTGTGAAGAAAAAGTCAGCAACCCAAACACTCCCTTTAAATTTATCAAGATTTATCACCTCACCGTGATGATCAATTAAGTCAAATTCGGGAATCTCACCATAAACGGGCAAACTTTCCGCAGATGACATCTTTTTTATCTCAATCATAAAAGCAACAGCAATTCCAAAAGCGATGCTTAATATAGCAAGTACAATTTTTTTGCCAGCCATAAAACTTTGGTTCAATTTTTTAATAATAGCCCAGTCCAAGTCGCATAAACAGCGCAACAGTTCCATCTGGA
>JAPYWO010000154.1 GCA_028276305.1 Candidatus Thermokryptus sp. | reverse complement strand
TGCGTAAATACAGCATACCTACCGCGAATTACGATACATTTACAGCTGATGAAATTGATAAAGCGAAAAAATTCGCTCTTTCTTTAACTCCACCCATAGTCATAAAAGCTGATGGTTTAGCTGGCGGAAAAGGCGTGACGATATGCGAAAATCACAATGAAGCAATTAAAACAATTGAACTTTATTTTTTGGGAAAAATTTTCGGCTCAGCGGGCGAAAAAATCGTGATTGAAGAGTTCCTCAAGGGTGAGGAAGCTTCTATATTTGCTATAACAGATGGAGATGATTTTATAACGCTACCGCCAGCGCAAGATTATAAAAGGGTCTTTGATGACGACAAAGGTAAAAACACCGGTGGAATGGGCTCATACGCCCCAACACCTTTAATTGACCAAAGTATGCTTGAAAGGATTAAAAATGAAATAATCAAACCAACAATTGAAGGTCTTAAAAGTGAAAATAGAAAGTATAAAGGTTGTCTATACTGCGGTCTTATGATAACGGATGAGGGTCCGAAAGTCCTTGAGTTTAATTGCAGATTTGGAGACCCTGAAACGCAAGTTGTTCTACCGCTCATCGAGACGGATATTTTAGAGATGTTTTTCAGTGCGATTGAAGGCGGAATCAAAAATTTAAAATACTCAATCAAGGATTTAACCGCTGTCTGCGTCATTCTTGCTTCAGCTGGCTACCCGGATAAATATGAAACAGGGAAAGAGATCAAGGGTCTTGACGAGTTGAAGAAATTAAGCGATATAATCGTCTTCCACGCTGGCACGAAGAAAGTTAACAACAAAATTTTAACCGATGGTGGACGTGTCCTTGGGATAACAGCGATTGGAAAAGAATTTGAAACCACGATCAAAAATGTCTATAGCGCTGTTGAACTTGTAAAATTTGAAGGTATGCATTACAGAAAGGACATAGGTAAAAAAGCATTAAACTACTTGAAAAATAAAACAGATTGACGAAGTTGAAACCGTTCTTGAAGATATTAATTTTTTTCCTCGTCCTCATTGCATCTTTTCTCTTTCTTAGCGTCGCTTTGTACGCATTCGTCAAACTGCCCGTATTTTTGCTCGGCGAAATTTCATTGCTCCTATCTACCTTGCTTTCAACCTTCATAATGATGAGATTTTTTGAGAGGAGAAAATTAACCGATATAGGTTTAAATTTCACACCTGGGACAAAGTCGCAAGTTTATTACGGTCTAATTCTCGGTTTTGTCATGATAACTGTCGTTATCCTTCCAAACTCTCTACTTGGATATTACAAATATGACTTTTCACCGAGGGACATCTTCCCGCAAATTTTTGAGGCGTTTTTACTTTTTACAATTGTCGCTTTCGGTGAGGAAATTTTATTCCGTGGTTATCCCTTTCAACGAGTGATTGATTGGACAAATCCATGGGTTGCGACATTGATCTTTTCTTCAATTTTTGCCTTAGCGCATATTCAAAATCCCAATATAAATTCAATCGCTCTATTAAACATTTTCCTCGCCGGTGTTTGGTTATCAAGCGCATTTGTCAAAACACGCTCATTGTGGTTGCCGATAAGTTTACACTTCTCCTGGAATTTTTTCCAAGGTTATTTTTTCTCCTTACCCGTAAGCGGGACAAATCTAGTTGAACCACTCTTTGATGTTGAAATTAAAGAGGAAAATTTGCTCTCCGGCGGTGATTTCGGTCCAGAAGCAAGCATTTTGACGACTTTCGTCCTCATCGTTTCAACAATTTTTATATTGAAAAATGAACGGCTTGAAAACAAATAAAACATGCTTGATATTTTCACTTCTACTTTTAACTTCTGCGCTCTTCTCTCAGCAGGTTGTTATAAACGAGATAATGAACGCCCCATCGGGTGGGGAGCCGGAGTGGATTGAGATTTTAAATTTCTCATCCGAGCCGATCAATTTGAAAAACTGGAAAATCTCAAACCGATTGACCACGACAAAATATACCATAACGACGGAGGATTACATCTTACAACCGGATAGTTACGCCGTCATAACAAGGAGCGACACAATTTACTACTTTCACAGTTTGATTCCATCAAAAGTTTTTATCGTCCCTCAAATTCCATCGGCGAGGTTCAGAAACGACTCCGACGCCGTTGTTTTGTTTGACTCATCCAATACAGTGATTGACAGCGTTTATTATAAAAGCGACTGGGTAAGGGCTGGATATTCAATTGAAAGAATTTACCCGAACAGAAATTCAAACTTGAAATCAACCTGGGGGATATCAAAGGATTCAGAAAGAAGCACACCCGGAAGGAAAAACAGCATAATGGCTAAAGCGATAGATTTGATGGTGAAAGATATCGCGATATCTCCCGAACAAATTTTTCAAGGTCAAAATTTCAATGTTAAATCAACAATCTATAACATCGGGATTTTTTCCGTCGGTGAGTTCTCCGCAAATTTCTTCATTGACTTGAACGGGGATTCAATCTTTCAGAGCGATGAAAAATTTTTTGAGGAAGCATTTTCCCAATTTTTAAATTCAGGCGACTCAATAAATTTTGAATTCACGCTTCAAGGTCTCCCCTCTGGGACATATATTTCCTTTCTTAAAGTTTCAACGCAAGGTGACGAAGATGAATCAAACAACTCGGTTAAAAAACAGATAAAAATACTTCAACCGCCTTTATCTTTTAATTCAATAGTCATCAACGAAATAATGTACGCTCCGAAATCACCCGAGCCGGAATGGATTGAACTTTTCAACAGGACGAACGAAAGCGTTGATTTGTTAAACTGGAAAATAGGCGATTCACAGACATTGAAAAGCATAAATTCAACCTTCAAGATAAGCCCCGGCGATTATGTGATCTTAACGAGCAGGGATACGATTTTTTCAGTTTACCCCTGGTTGAATCGTAGCAAGGTATTGTTAATTTCCTTACCTATTTTAAACAACGATGAAGATGCTGTGCGAATTTACGATCAATACAATAATTTGATTGATTCCGTTTATTATACATCAGCGATGGGAGGTGGCAATGGTTTCTCACTTGAAAGAATCTCACCCGATTTACCCTCAAACTCACCTCAAAACTGGGGAACATCAAGAAGTCCATTTAAAGCAACACCGCTTTCAAAGAATTCATTAACCCAAAAAGACAAAGACCTTACAATCACCGGCACGATTTCACCCGATAAAATTTTAAAGTCGCAACAAGCTGAAATTCAACTCATCATCAAAAACATCGGGAAAATTTCCCTCGCCAATTTCAAGACAAAGGTTTTCTTTGATACCAACAACGATTCAATCCCGCAAGTTGATGAACTTATCGTTGAAAGGGTTATTCCAAATGTATTAAGCCCATATGATTCAACTTTGGTTTCATTCTCCTTTGTGCCAACCGAGTTAAAAACATACAAATTTATAGCGCTTGTCTTTCATCCCGAGGACGAAGACAGTTTAAACGATAAATTTTACTTTCAGATAAATGTATCAACTGCCGAAGGGAGTGTTTTGATAAACGAAATAATGTTTGCTCCTTCTGGTGATGAACCTGAATGGGTTGAAATTTTCAACGCAAGCCAGGACACTATAAATTTGAAAAATTGGTCTATATCAGATGCAACGAAAAAAGTCAACATCACTAAAAATGATTTTCTCCTCTACCCGAATGAATTTCTCGTCTTAACCGCTGATAGCTCAATTTTAAATTTCTATAACATCGGGTCAAAACTGATTTCACTTCAACTTCCAACGCTTAATAACACGGACGATGCCGTGGCTATTTATGATAAAACAGGGTCAAAAATTGATTCCGTTTATTACCGAGGAAACTGGGGAAAAACTGGATACTCAATTGAGAGAATTGATCTTGAGGAATCTTCAAATGATTCAACGAATTGGACAATTCCACCTGACTCAATAAAAGCAACTCCCGGAAGAGAAAATTTCACAAAGCGGAAGAACTTTGACATAGCGGTAAAATCTGTGCAAACGCCTCCTTCTGTTGATACCGGTGCTGAATTTTACGCAAGCGTAGTCGTTCAAAATGTCGGGATAAACAGATTAAATGAATTCACGCTCAATGTCTTCAACGATATAAACAGGGATTCAATCGGAAGCGAAGCAGAGTTAATTCTATCAAAAAGTTTCACAATTACGCTTAACAAAAAGGACTCTGCTGTTATAAATTTGAAACTTCAAAACCTTGAACCCGGTGAAAACCTTTTGCTTTTCACCGTCCAAACCGCTCAGGACGAAAACCCGAAAAACAACTCATTTTCCAGGAAAATAAATGTCGGTTTCGCTCAAAATTCAATTGTTATAAACGAGATAATGTTTGACCCACTACCCGGTTACTCCGAATACATTGAACTTTACAATCGCTCCAACAGAAGCGTGAATTTAAAGTTTTGGAAATTTAACGATATGAGAAATCAAGAGGGCAAGGCAAATTTCATCACACTTTTAAACTCTGACTTTGAGCTTTCGCCAGGGGAATATCTTTTAATTGCCCCCGATTCAACAATTCTAAATTATTTCACAAAGGATGACTCGCTTGATTTCAAGCTTATAATTTTGAACAAGGGATTAAGTTTAAATAACGACTTTGACGATGTTGTGATAACTGACTTAACTGGTAAAATAATTGATAGCGTGCGATATTCCTCAACTTGGCACAGCCCGATACTTCTTGACAAAAAAGGGAGGTCACTTGAGAAAGTCAACCCCGATCTTCCATCTGCTGAAAGGTCAAGCTGGACGA
>JAPYWO010000153.1 GCA_028276305.1 Candidatus Thermokryptus sp. | reverse complement strand
AGGAAGGGAAAACTTTTGCAAACTCTACCACATCCTTGGCGTTCAAAAAGATGGAACTTACGCTGAATATGTAGTTCTGCCGGCTCAAAATGTCCTACCTATCCCGGCAAATCTTGACTTTGAATCAGCAGCGTCAATACCGCTTGTATTTTTGACCGCTTGGCACGCCCTTGTTACCCGCGGAGGGATAAAACCAGGGATGAAAGTTTTAATACACGCAGCTGGGAGTGGTGTTGGAGTAGCAGCAATACAAATAGCCAAACTTTTCAACGCATTCGTCTTCACAACTGCTGGAAGCGATGAAAAACTTGAAAAAGCGAAATCGCTTGGTGCAGATGTATTGATAAACTACAAAAAGGAGGACTTCCAAGAAAGATTGAAAATTGAAACGCAGGGAGAAGGCATTGACCTTATACTTGACCATGTCGGTTTTGACACCGTTATGAAGGGGCTTAAATCTCTGAAAAAAGGCGGAAAACTTATAACCTTGGGCGCAACAAGTGGAAGTGAAGTCCCAATTGAACTGAGGTTCGTCTACGGGAAAAATCTTTCAATTGAGGGGATATATATGGGAAGCAAAGGGGAATTAATGGAGGTTTTAAAATTTTTCACAGATGGAAAACTTAAACCCGTCATCCACGCTGTTTTACCACTTGAAGAAGCAAAAGAGGCGCATAGAATTCTTGAAGAAAGAGAGGTCTTTGGAAAAGTCGTTCTAAAGATTTGAAATCAAAAATTTTCAACCTGTGAGAATTCGTTTTTCAAAATATATCCTACCGATACTTCTATCTATCTTCATTTCAAAAACAAGCTCCCAACAACAAACAAAATTAATCCAACTCATACACGCCGACAGCTTGATCGGAAGGAAATACGACTCAAAAGTCGTTCGCGAGCTCATTGGTAATGTCCAACTCAAGCACGAAAATATATATTTTTGGTGTGAGAGAGCAATCCAATATGTTGACGAAAATAGAATTGAAGCTTATGGAAATTTGAAGGTTCGCCAGGACACGCTTTTTCTTGAAGCGGATCAAGGTGTTTATCTCGGTAACAAAAAAATTGCCATTTGTGATGGCAATGTAAAATTAACCGACGGAAGGACAACTCTTGAAGCAGAGCATGGAAGTTACGACACACAAAAAAAACTTGCTACATTTAAAACCAATGTAAAACTTGTTGATTCAACGACGGTCATAACCGCAGAACAGCTTTTCTATTACAGAACCGAAAAAAAATCCATCGCCGTTGGGAATGTTGTGATTAAAAACCTTGAGAATAACATCACAATTTATGGCGGTTATTTTGAAAATTATGATAGCACAAAATATAGCGTCATCAGAAATAACCCAAAGCTTGTTCAAATTGACACCACCTCGGATGGGAAAATTGACACTTTAATAGTGATTGGGAAATTTATGGAAGCTTTCAGAGATACAAATGTCAGTATGTTTTCGGCGACGGATAGCGTCGTAATTGTAAGGGGAAATCTATCGGCTGTCTGTGGCGATGTTTTTTATTACGACAAAAAAGAAATCATAATCCTGTGGCGAAAACCTGTAATATGGTATGGGGATAGCCAAGTTTCCGGTGACTCGGTGGTTGTAAAACTTAAAGAAAGAAAAATTGACGAGGTTTATGTCTATGGGTCAGCATTTGTGATTGAACCAGCGGACACATCTTACCCGGAGCGCTTCAATCAGTTGAAAGGAAAATCCATGGTGATAAAGTTCAAGGATAACAAAATTGATGAAGTTCATGTTGTAAAAAATGCGATAAGTTTGTATTATATCTTTGAAACAAGCGATAAAGGCGATAAAAAAGCAAATGGCGTAAACTATGTAAGTGGAGATAGCGTTTGGATAAAATTTAAAGATGGCAAGATAAACAGGATAAAAATCGTCGGCGGGATTGAAGGAACTTATTATCCAGAGGAAATGGTGGAGGGAAAAGAGACAAGTTTTAACCTTGAGGGCTTCAATTATATAAAAAGAAAGCCAAGCAAAAATGATAAATTTGAAATCGTTTGGGTCAAATAAAAATAACGAGGTCGGTAACAAAGGCATAAGCGTTTTGCGAGCGGAGTCGCTTTATAAAAGATATAAGAAACGATATGTCGTCAAAAATGTAAGCATAGAGGTCAAACAAGGTGAAGTCGTTGGACTTCTTGGACCAAACGGAGCCGGAAAAACCACGACATTTTATATGATCGTCGGAATGATAAAACCAAACGCCGGGAAAGTTTTCATTGATGACATTGAAATAACCAAGATGCCGATGTATAAAAGAGCAAGATTAGGAATAAGCTACCTACCACAGGAGGCGAGTATATTCAGGAAGTTAACCGTTGAAGAAAATATAATGGCTGTTTTACAGGTTATGGATTTGACCCCTGAGCAAAGGAGGGAAAAACTTGAAAAATTACTTGAGGATTTTGGAATCGCTCATATAAGGAAGAGCAAGGGTTATATGTTAAGTGGTGGTGAGAGAAGGCGAACTGAAATTGCAAGAGCTCTTGCAACTGACCCGAAGTTCATTTTGCTTGATGAGCCGTTTGCTGGAATTGATCCGATCGCTGTTGAGGACTTGATGAACATAGTCGCAAATTTAAAAAACAGGAATATCGGAGTTTTGATAACCGATCATAATGTCCATGAAACACTTTCAATAACCGACAGAGCATATCTTTTATTTGAAGGACAAATTTTAAAGGAGGGAACTGCGGAATTTCTCGCAAACGACCCCGAGGCGAGGAAATTATACCTCGGGGAAAAGTTCAAGCTTGACCGCTATTAAACATCAATCGCTTCCTCAATTATACCTCCGCCCACAACAATATCGCCATCGTAAAACACAACCGACTGCCCTGGGGTGATCGCTCTTTTTGGCTTATCAAACTTAACAATGATTTTCCCATCGCGGTAATTTTCAAGCGTTGCTGGACTTCCCTCATCTAAATATCTAACTTTCGCGACCACTCTCATTCCATCCTCAATTTTCTCAACGGAGATCAAATTAACATTTCCCGCTATCAAAGCATTATGATAAAGTTTATCCTCGGTTCCAACCTCAATTGTGTTCGTCTCCGGATGAATTCCGATAACATAAACTGGATAACCAAGCGCCAAGCCAAGACCTTTCCTCTGTCCGATTGTATAGAACGGATAACCTTTGTGCTTTCCAACAACTTTACCATCCATAACAATGTCGCCACCGCTGACCTTTTCAGCAAGTCCATTGACATTTTTCAAGAGAAAACCAACATAATCATTATCCGGAACAAAGCAAATCTCAAAGCTCTCTGGCTTGTTAGCTATTTTCAAACCATATTTCTTTGCGATTTCGCGAACCTCCTGCTTTGTAAGTTCTCCAAGTGGGAAAATGGTCCTACTTAAACTTTCCTGCGTCAATCCCCAAAGAGCATATGATTGGTCCTTTGATTTATCAACACCGCGCATCAAAATATATCTCCCTTTCTTTTCGTCAAAGTTTAACCGTGCATAATGACCCGTCGCTATAAAATCAGCTCCGAGCGAGGTTGCCTTTCTTATCAACGCTTCCCACTTTATCTTTCGGTTGCACATAACACATGGATTTGGGGTTCTACCTTCAAGATAATCCCTGATGAAATAATTTATCACCTCATTCTTGAATTCCTTGGTAAGATCAACTACATAATGCGGGAATCCAAGCTTCGTGGCGACCATCCTCGCATCGTTAATCCCCTCAAGCGAACAACAGCTGTGCTCGTTTTGAATTCCTATTTCCTCGTAATTATATGTCTTTATCGTTATCCCTATCAAATTATATCCCATCTCTTTCAAAATCAACGCAACAACAGAAGAATCAACACCGCCACTCATAGCTACACATATCGTTGCATCCTTTGGGATCGTCCTCATCTATTTTAATTTTCTTTATTTTCAATTCATCGGCTTGCCTTTAAAATAAAACTCATTTTTTGCTCAAAAAATTTCTCACACTTTCCCTATTTTTCAAAGCCAAATCAGAAAGCTCTGACACCAAAAGCCCGGACATCATAAGAAAGGAACCAAGAAGTGCGAATGGGGAAAATTTCTCGTTTAAGAAAATCCTTGCTATGATAGCTGAAAAGACCGGCTCCATCGTGAATATAACCGATGCCCTCGTCGGCGTTGTATATTTTTGATATTCAGTTTGAATATGGGTTGCAAGTATAGTTGCGAAAATTGATGTATACGCTATAGCGAGGAAAAAGCCAAGGTTCAAATTTAATTTAACATCTTCAAAAAATGGGGAAATAAGAAAAGAAAAAACAGAAGTAAAAGCCAACTGAATGAAAACAAGCTTTCCCGTCTGATGGCGCTTTGAATAAATGTCAATGAAAACAACATATAAAGCGAACATAATTGCACAGAGAAGCGTTAAAAAATCACCGATTGTGAAATTACCACCAAGGGAATAAATAAAATTTTCAATTGATCCCTCATCCGATGTCAGAAAAAGAAGCCCAAGCATCACGAGAAATATCCCGATCAAATTCCCAACTTTTGGCGGTTTCCTCTCTATTATAAGTTGAGCTATTGGTGTGAATATGACAAGCATCCCGGTTATGAAACCCGACTTTGAAGCGGTTGTATATTTCAAGCCGACGGTTTGAAACGCAAAGCCCGCAAAGAGAAAAAAGGCAACTATCAAACCATCACGCCACACTGAATAGTTAAAATCCTTCAGATTAACCCGGAAGAAGACGACATATAAAATCGTTGAGACGCCAAATCTAACACCAAGGAAAA
>JAPYWO010000261.1 GCA_028276305.1 Candidatus Thermokryptus sp. | reverse complement strand
CTCACATGAGCGTAACCATTATCATCTCCCCAGCGTGAGTCATGATGATACCGCTTTCCCATTGGAGCTATCCTTTCAAATGCCTCAGGAAGGTCTTTTAAAAGACCGGGTTCATATTCAATGGTAGTCACCCCAGCGGTTGAACCTGAGACAAAAACCGTCACATTACCATTCTTAACTTGATGTTTCTTGACCACAGCTTCAACTTCATCTGTTATGTCAATTATATCGTTAAAACCACGGGTAGAAACGGTTATTCTTTCCGTAATGACTTTCATATTTGATGTGGCAATTTTATTGCTATAAGTTCAATTTGTTCTCTGACATAGAAAACAAAGTCATCCTTGCAAAAGAAAGCATCAAGCATGAAGAAAGACAAATCATCATAAAGGACATCCTGATAGAGAAGTTTCCCAGTGTTAATTTCAACTATCTTCAAAACATTTTTGAACCTTTCTGAACCTGATTTAACCCCATGTGCAATGTGATAATTTATCAGTGAAATGTTCTCCTTTATCAAAACCTCGGGGGGAAATCTCGGGTCTCCATCACTCACAAAAGAATCAACCAATCCCTTCGCTGTTTCATAATCAGGATGATACTCATCAAATGATATTGATGTCTCAATGAATTCCATACTTTTGATTTTCTCGTTTCTCAGCTCGTTTATCTCTTCAGCTTTTTCATCACCATATGTTTCTAAAATCTCGCCAGTTCTTGCATCAACCACAAAATAAAATCTGCTGTCAATTAAATTTCTAACACCATAAACTCTACCATTCAAAGCGAACATAAAGTCAAATTTGTCATCTTCCCATAAAACTTCCCCGCTTGATGAACTAACAGCATAAGTTTTACCTTGAACCGGCAAATCGGGTCTTTTAAACTCGCAAAGGAAGAAAATATCCTCATCAACATCTGTAACTTGAATCCACCACGGCTCTTCAAAGTCGGATTTTTCCCAAATTTTATCGCCATCATAAATTGAAAGACAAACAAAACTTGTAATCCTCTTGGTTAAATCCCTAAGCTCGCAAAGAATTTTATCATACCTTGTCGGGAAAATCTTCCAAATTTTGTAATCCTTATATGACTTGAAAACCCACATCGGTTTGATTTTTTTCATCGCTCTTCAAGTTTTATTTTCTGGCTCGGCATGAACTATGACCTTTGAAACTTCCTTTATATCAAGATAAATTTGATTTTCAATCGTCGTTGCGATCTCATGCGCTTCGGAAAGGGTTAGCGACTTATCAAGGAGGCAATTCATCGTGACTTTATATTTACCGTCAATTTCCATCACGGTTATATCCTTACAATCAACTACGCCCTTGTGTGATTTCGCAATTGAAATAATCCGCTGAACCATATCCTCGCACCTGTCATTAACGATTTTCGTTTCCTTTATCATATCGCTTTCTTCATCAATATGGATTGAAATCCTCTCAACATTTTCAATTTTATTTTTAATTGCTTCTTCAATCTGATTGGCGATCTCGTGTGCCTCTTCAAGTGTTTGCTTTTCTTTACATTCAAGATGTAAATCAACGAAATATCTATCCTTCACCTTTTGAACCTCAATGTTATGCGCCGACATTCCAGAATGCACAAGTATCATCCTAATTTTGTCAATCACCGTTTCGTCATCGGTTTCAATCGGTTCAGCGTGAATGACTATATCAACATTTGGCATCATCTTTTTTATCCTTTCCTCAATCACATTCATTATCTGATGTGCTTGTTCAAAAGGTATAGTTCTTTTTATATCAACGACCATATCAATGAATGATTTTGAGCCCGCCTGTCTTATTCGTATGTTTCTGCAGTTTACAACACCGTCAATCTTTAAGACCTCTTCCCTCACTTTATCAACCAATCCAACATCTGGAATTCTATCCGTGAGCATGTCAATTGTCCTTTTCCCGAGGCGAAAGCTTATCCACATCACTATACCAGAGACAACGAGAGCAGCAAAAGCATCCGCTTTGTGGAAACCAAAACCAGCACCGATTAAACCAATTATAACAACGCCAGAGCTTAAAATATCGGTGCTAAAATGTAAAGCATCGGCTTCAAGCGCCTGACTGTTATATTTTTTTGCAGCTTTGAAAAGGATTCTTGACCTTGAATAATCAACTATTATCGCAGTAACTATGACAGCGAAGCTCCAAAAGTTAACTTCTATATGAACCTCGTGGAAAAAAATTCTATTCACTGCTTCGTAAATAATCCATCCACATGTCACAATGAGAAGAAGCGTCTCAAAAAGAGCTGATAGATTCTCAAACTTCCCGTGTCCGTAGGTATGCTCCCTATCAGCTGGTTTATCCGCTATCTTAACAGCAAAGTAAGTCAAAGCAGCTGCGACAAGATCAAGACCGCTATGAGCAGCTTCAGATAATATTCCCAAGCTTCCGGTCGTCAAACCAACAATTAATTTAAAAAGTGTAAGAAAGACCGCAGCGATTACTGAACTTATCGCTGCTTTTTGCTTTTCAACACTTGCAAGGGTATCCATCTTTGAAGTCAAATTTTGTGAAATTACTTTTTAAATTTATTCAAGAAAACACCCATTTGCAAACTTTAAAAATAAATCCTCTGCCTTATGCGAAACATAAAACTTTTGATTGAATACGACGGGACTAACTTCGTCGGCTGGCAAATTCAACCTAACGGTAGAAGTGTTCAAGGCGAGATCAAAAAAGCGATAAAAGAAATCACTGGTGAAGATGTAAATTTGATAGGGGCAAGCCGAACTGACGCCGGGGTTCACGCCCGCGGTCAAGTCGCTAATTTTAAAACCAACTCAAAAATACCAACCGAAAACTTAAAAAAAGCCCTAAATTCAATTCTCCCCGATGACATCACAATAATTTCAGCCGAAGATGTCCCACAAAGTTTTCACTCAAGATACAGCGCTCTTGAAAAAACATACAGATACTTCATAACGACGAAAAAGGTTGCGATAGGAAGAAATTACATTTGGTTTGTCAAATACAAAATTGACTTTGAAAAACTTCAAGAGTGTGCGAATTTAATCCAAGGAAAACACGATTTTGAGGTGTTCTCTAAAAAAGGTTCAAATACGAAAAATTTCATCTGCGATGTCAAAGAAGCAAAATGGGAAAGTGAAAACGATAAATTCATATTCAAAATAACCGCCGACAGATTCCTCTACGGAATGGTCAGAGGACTTGTCGGCGCTATGATTGATGTGGCAAGAGGAAGAATTGAGATTGAAACATTTAAAAAAATGCTATTTGAAAAATTTAACCAAGTTGAGATAATGCACGCACCAGGTTGTGGACTATTTCTTGAAGAGGTAAAATACAAAGAACTACCTTAACTCGGAAAGGACTCTTTT
>JAPYWO010000152.1 GCA_028276305.1 Candidatus Thermokryptus sp. | reverse complement strand
CCATCAACAAATACACCTACAGCAAGTTTCCCGGAAAATTTCTTGTCTTTCGCCATTGTTTAAAAAATTTCTGTTTTTAAAAATATCAAGCTGCTTGCAACAACTGTTGCATCCTTCTCTTGTTGTTTGCATAATTAATCGCTGTCTCAAGTGAAATTTTACGCTCCAAATAAAGCCGTCTCAAATCCTGCTCCATGGTTATCATCCCGAATTCCGCACCCTCTGCTATCATTTGATAAATTTCACCGGTGTTGTTATTTTTTATCGCTGCTCTTATTGAAGGGGTCATAACCATCACTTCCTTAGCAAGGACTCGCTTCCCATCCAAGCTTGGGACAAGCTTTTGAGAGATAACGCATCTCAAAATGTCCGCTAAACGATTTCTAACCCTTTCTTGCTCTATCGGTGGTACTTCCCCAATTATCCTGTCTATGCTTTCAACCGCTGAGGATGTGTGAAGCGTTGATAAAACCTTATGACCGCTATCGGCGACTTCAAGCGCAGCCATAATCGTATCCGGGTCGCGCATCTCACCAATTATGATTATATCCGGGTCTTGACGCAACGCCTCAATCGTCCCCTGCTTAAATGACATCGTGTCCCTACCAACTTCCCTATGCCTTATAATACAGCGCTTTGACTCGTGAACATATTCAACCGGTGACGCAATTATAATTATATGCCCGTCAACAGTGCGATTGTTAAGGTCAACAATTGCATCAAGCGTCGTACTTTTTCCAGAACCAGTTATACCCGTGACAAGAATTAAACCCTCCTTCGTATATTGCAAACTCAAAACCCGTGTCACATTCGGATGAAAGCCATAACTCTCATAAGGTCTTATCTGCGTGCTTATCGCTCTCATATTTAAAGCGAGGTCATCAAGATCAAAATAAGCATCCGCGCGATAACGGAAAATCGTCCCGCTGTCATCCTTAAATGTATATGAAAAGTCAAGGTTTCTGTTCTCATACAGATATTGCCTTTGTCTTTCCATTAATAAACTCTGTATAAGTATGTTAAACTCATCAATCTCGTATGTCCCAAACTCCGGGATCGGTTTCTTTGCACCATGTATCCTCAACCAAACCATTTTCTTTGAACCCCATCCACCAAAATCTATATCCGACGCCTCAAGCTCACGCATCCTTAAAAGAAACATATTGATCAAATTCCTCAAAATAAGCTTTTGACCCTCGCTCATCTTTTTTATCAACTCATCGCCGATAAACATTTGCTTCTCAACGCTGAAAAGCGTCACCGGTATCTTTGATGCAAGCGAACTTAACAACTCCTTCGCCTCTTTAACGATCTGTGGATTAACAGGCATAAACCAAATTCTCTTTTATTTTTACTCCCACCATGAAATTAACCTCAACTGTCTTATATCAGGATAACTTACAAGTGGATAAAAAGGCGGTGCCTTTGTCCTAAACCTGGGGTCGTATCTATATCTTTTATTGAAACCATTCTGAATCACACCGCTTGCCCCTCCAAATTGTCCCACAGGACCTCTTTGCTCCTGAACAATGCTCCCAGTTAAATAAATCGCCCCAGAAGGTGGTCTCTTATTCCAATTTTCAGCTATGAAAACTTTGTCCTGCGAACCCCCATCCCATGCAAGTATAGCAGCTTGAATTACAACATCGTTTTGATTTGGGTCGCTGTCCGCAACTATTACATTCCCGCCATTTGAAACAAGCCCGAGGAAATCATCCGAATTCGGATTAACATTTGGATCACTTGCGTACTTCAAATCATCCCAAATCCTTATGTCTCCACTTGCAAGTATTGTAAGCTGACCATCTATCGTCCCTTCAACCACAACATCACCCTTTACCCACACAACGCCCGTCGTGCTTAAATTGCTCACATTTAATGTCTCTGGACCAGCGGATGTAAATTGTGGAACTTTACGCGTCCTTTGATATTGAGCGCTTCCTATCGTTTGATTTTGATAGCTTTGAACATATTTTCTTATAACTTTACCATTTGGTAAAAACTTGAAGTAAACCCCAACTGCTCCAACAGAGCTCGGGTCATAAACCCCACCCCCATTTATCGCTGCTGTTTTCGTTCTTGCCATATCAACCGGGATTTCCGCTCTTATCCCAACCTCCCACCCACCATAAAACTTCGCTTTATTTCTTGATGATGTCGGAGCTGGATTAATTCCCGAATAAGCGGTGACTTTGTCGTAAAAAACAGGCGTTCCGTAAGTGTGAAGCGTTGAATTTGTATGAACAGGACCCCAAACAGTATCACCATCTATCCAATAAACAGGCGCACCATTGTAAAACTCGGTTCCCGTGAACCAAAAATATCTTGACGCAGGCGTCACAGGACCGCTTGAATACTGGAAATATGCAAAAGCCGAATCCTCAAGCTTGTAAGGTCTTTTGTATTTGGCATAATATGTATCAACGAAAGCATATCCCCAAGCCCTAACGCTTAACTTAACAATTGAATCCGGGACAACCGGGAAAACCCTAACAACAGCGGTGCAATTATTCATAACGACATTGAAAGTCGTGTTCGTCACCGTATCCTTCCAAACTTTGCTCACCCCGATGTTCATAGCACTTACAGCTGTCTCGTGGACCAATGTCTTGGCATAATAATAGTTAAAGCTATCCGCTGCGGACATAACCGCCTTCGTCATTCTCAATTGATAAATTGAAAACGCCGTTATAAATCCAATCAAAATTAAAAGCGATGATTTCCCGAACATACCGCAACTCCCAAACTTATCTTCTTAAATTCTTTGAAACAAGTCGCGTCTGCCTCCAAAATGATGTCCTAAGCAATCTCCTTAACTCCTTCTTTCTATACTCAACATCTTGTATATTTGACATATCCCTTTTCACAAGCTCTGGCGAAAGAACAACCCTTGGATTAAAAGCTGTCAATGTAACCTCAACCATCTTTGAAGCAACCAGCTCCGTGCCCGGGTCAACTGGATTTCCAACCTGATCAAGATATCTGAAGACCCTACCGTTACCTATTCTCCCAATGTCTGTAATCCTCTCACCTTCGCCGGTTATTCTAAGTCGTCGCGTGACTTTATACATTGTGATACTTGTATCACCATAATCAATAACTTCAGCCGGCGTTATTATATACTCAATCGTATCTGGAACATTGTCCTTGTGAGGTATAATGTGCCCGAAATAGTCAAATTCCCTATTAAGATGAGCGATGAACTTCAAACGATTTGGCTGAGCTGTAAATATAACTTGTTCACCCTCAGGGACACCGTATCCCATTTTTCTGAGGTCATATTCAATTATTCCCGACATATTCGCAAGATTTATCTGAGAGATCGCATCAGCATTATAATTGAAAAAGTCCCTTGTCCCGGAGTCGGTCACGGTTATAGTGATTAGCAAAATTGCGCCACCGACGATCATCGCGGTTATGTAGTCAAGAAAAGTCGTCATAAAAAAATTGACTTAATTATAAAACCAGTAACTATACACGAAACTTATCTTCACAGTGTCTCTTACCTTTCCACCTGCCGTTTCCTTGTAAATCAGCGGTGGGTCATAAGCATCCGTAACAATGACGGTCATACGCTTATGGAATGTCTTGTTTGAAACGGGCATTATTCTACCACCAACAAGATCAACATATTCAACTTTAAAGCTCACCCTGTAAACAACACTGCTTTTCCCAGTGTCAATTTTAACAATGCCGTTATAATCATCAAAATCATCTATCTCCATCATTCCTGTCATTGTTGTATCATCGGGGTCAAGTCCAAGCGTAGAAGAAAAAGTGCTCGGGTCGGTTTTTGCTGTGTTATTTGAATCTGCAACCGCTTCATCAAAATAATACTGAGATGCCTGTTCTATGTATGATGTTGCAATTGAAAGCGCCTCAAGCCGATACCTATTTTGAGCAAGTGAAATATCATGACTTGAAAGCCCGCGGTTTATATTCAAAACCGCAAGCGTAAGCAAAGCCAAAGCCAAAATTGTTATCAAAGTTTGCGTCATTGTTTTTAATCCTCTGTTGTTGCGTGTGCAACTTCTTCAAGCGTTGTGAGCCCTTGCTTTATCCTCTCCCTCCCAGCTGCTCTTAAGGTTAACATCCCATCTTTTATCGCCTGCTCACGTATCGCTTCCTCATCTATATCTCTCCCCGTTTTGAAAATCAACCTTCTTATCTCCTTGGTAAAATAAAGCGCTTCATGAATAGCAATCCTCCCTTTATATCCACCATGGCATTGGTCACAACCAACAGCTTCGTAAAACACGGTATTTTTTATCTCCTCCTCCGTAAAGCCCAAACTTAAAGGTATCGCCGGGTCAAGGTCCTCTATCGGTCGCTTGCATTTGTCACAAAGCTTTCTTATCAACCTTTGAGCGATGATGATATTGATCGCATAAGCGATGAGAAATGTCTCTATCCCCATTTTGTAAAGTCGTGATATCGCACTTGGGGCGTCATTGGTGTGAAGCGTTGAAAATGTCAAGTGCCCCGTATTAGCAAGTTTAATCGCTATCTCTGCGGTTTCCTTATCCCTTATCTCACCGACCATCACGACATCCGGGTCATGCCTTAAAATCGCCCTCAAAGCCTGCTCAAAATTCATCTTCGGACCAATTTTCAATTGTCTCGCCCCAGGAATTATATACTCAACCGGGTCTTCAACCGTGAGGACATTTATCTCCGGCTTTATAATGTAGTGAAGCGCAGCCATAAGAGTTGTTGATTTTCCACTTCCCGTTGGTCCAGTTACTATCACCATACCCTGCGGTTTTGAGATCGCCTTGATGAAAA
>JAPYWO010000151.1 GCA_028276305.1 Candidatus Thermokryptus sp. | reverse complement strand
TTGTAAAATTTCACGAGCACATCAAGGTCGCTTTTTTTCTTCTGTTCTCCTCTTGCATATGAGCCGAAAATGCCGATTATCTCTGCTTTATATTTTTCCTTTATTTCTCCTTCTAAACTTTTAAGCGTTTCCAGGATTCTTTTAACTTCTTCTTTCATGCCCTTACCCCTGTTTGCCGACAGGCAAGCCTTTATTTTTACATTCTTTTAGGGGAATTACAAACCTCACAACCTCAATCTTTTCTTGTACATCCAAATTTTCTGCTGGATTATTTATTATGTAAAGAATAGGGTTTTTAATTGCATTGAAAACAACATAGAGCCAGTATTGTCCTTTAAATCTCTTTGCTTTCAGCCATTCATTCAAAGTTAATACAACTTCACCTTCATCTTTTCTTGCTTTCACTTCAATGTACCTTATTTCATCTCTACCTTTTGATCTTATATCAAAGCCAAGGTTTTCTTTTGACACATCTTCTGGTTCCCTCCCCTGGCTTTTTTCATATTCCATAGCGATAACCATGCCGATTTTTTCTATCTCTTCGTCGCTCGCCATTTCCATTGAGGAAGTCGGTCTGACAAAAATAGCTCCTAAAAGTTTCGGCATAGAGATCAAGAGATGTAATTCTTTTTCAATGTTATCCTTTAGCTCTTTTAAGGAAATTTCATATTGTTTTTTCCTTTCCTCTTTAATGTTGATAACCGATTCAACTTTTTCCCCTTTTTCCTTTCTTTCGTAAAGCTCAATAAGTTCTGTATCAAGTTTATTTATCAAGTATTCCAATGATTTAATGCCGTATTTTCTTTTTATCTCCGCTTGTCTTTTTCTTTCCTCAAGAATTTCATTTTTATATGCTTCAACTAATTTTATCGCAAACTCAGAAACTCGCTTTTGATCAATTAATAAGGGTTTTGATTCAGAGGCATTTGTATTATCAACGGGGACGAAATCCCATATAATTGAGGGATTTACCATGTTTAGTTCACCGCCATTGTCATAAATTGCCATAATCTTTTTCCCAGCGATATCACCCCTTCCATCTTTTACTTCTCCTTCAAAGAACCAAATGATTCCATCATATCTGCCCGAAGGGTCTTCAAAAACAGCTCCTTTTTGCAATTTATCAAGATAATTCCTATTTGTTAATTCAATTAGAGCTTCAAGTAATGGATGCCCGAAAGATATAAATTCAGCATCGGGGTTTTTAAATGCTTTTTCTTTATCAAAAGTGGCTTTTGGATAAAATTTCATGATGTTACCGTAGCGGGTTTTGAAGTTGAAATCGTCAGCAATTTTTCTTATTTCATATGGGACCGTATCAATTCTGATAAACCCATCTTTTCTAATGGAAAATTTCCCTCCAAATTTTTCAAATGCCCTTTTGAAAAATTCTTCAACATATTCGGGAATCAACCTATATTCTTTTGCTTTTTCAGCCATTTCGTTTATTTTTGTGTAGTCAATGTGTCTTGTTGCTAAACTTTCCCCTAACGCCGATTTAATTTTCTTAATATATTCTTGATCAACTTTGATATCCAGTTCTTTAATAATATCATCTATACTTCTCGCATTTGCTACTGCTTCTAAAACAAGTTGATAGAGGTTTTTCCCAAGGAAGACATCACCTATCACATCAAATACTTTATCGCTTCCCAAGGCATTTCTAATTTCTTCAAGTTTATCAAGTATTTTAACAAGAACTTGACCCTCTCTTGTATCCTCTGAAACAAGATTAAAAACATAGACATCTTTTTGTTGTCCGTATCTATGAATCCTGCCCATTCTTTGCTCAAGTCGGTTTGGATTCCATGGGATATCGTAGTTTATCATAAGATGGCAGAATTGCAAATTTATACCCTCACCTGCTGCTTCCGTTGCGACCATAATTTGAGTTTCGTCTCGGAAGATTTTTTCCGCTTCAATTCTTTGTTCCAACGACATACCGCCGTGAATAGAGTTAACAGTGTAACCCCAGGAGTCAATCTTTTTAACCAAATAATCCAAAGTATCTTTTGATTCAGTAAAGATAAGAATTTTTTCGTTTCCTTGGAGTTCTTTTATCTTTTTAAACCCTTCGTCTATTGCTTTTTTCAATTCTCTTAGTTTCACTTCACTTTCCTCGTTAAGAATTTCCTTGGCTTTTTCTATTAAATTTTCAAGTAGGTTGATTTCTTTTTGAAGTTCTTCTTTAGTTTCAGCCAAGCTTATCGTTTCCCATTCTTTTTCGGTTTCCCATCTTTCCTTTTCATCGTAATCATCAATCTCTTCCAAATCCGGGATAGTGAAATTCTGGTGCGCAAATTCCTTTTTCAGCTCGTGCTTTTTAAGTAATTCTTGGAGTTTTTCCTTTCTTCTTTCAAGTGATTTTAAAAGAGCGTATGTGCTTGATGCCATCCTTCTTTGCAAAATTAAAAGTGCAAATGCGATATTTCTTTTTTTATCTATCTGTAATGCTTTATTATACTGGGAAATAACATATTTTGAAAGTTCGTTATATAAAATTTTTTCTTTGTCGGATAACCTGAATTTGATGGTTTTGGGATAACGATTAGTAAAAATAGGTTTCCCTTCAAAGTCCTTCAAGTCCTCTTTTAATCTTCTGATAAATAATGGGTTATCCCCGTTAATCAAAGATTCATCAACGATCTCCCCTGTTGCGAGAAACCCTGGGGATAGTAAATCAAGAAATAGGCGAAAATTTTCAGGATCACCTTTATGTGGTGTCGCAGTGAGAAAGAGCAAATGTTCTGAATTTTTTGAAAGGATTTCGCCTAATTTATACCTTTCAGTTTTTGATAATTTATCGCCATATTTATAGGCAGACATTTTATGTGCTTCATCAACGATCACAAGGTCCCAATGAGTGCTACTTAATGAAGGTAGTATTTCTTCTCGTTTTGCGAAGTCAATTGAGGTTATAACCTGATTTTCTCTTTGCCAGGGGTTTTCCCCATAAAAACTGCTCATCATATTCCGATCAATTACAACAAATGTCTCTTGAAATTTTTCTTTCAATTCCCTTAGCCATTGATCTCTAAGATGCCCTGGAACTACAATTAAAATACGATTAACAATTCCTCTCAATTTCAGCTCCTTGATGATTAGTCCAGCCATTATGGTCTTCCCAGCCCCTGGGTCGTCGGCTATGAGAAATCTTATTCGTGGAAGTTTTAGGATATAACCATAGACCGCATCTATCTGAAAAGGAAGCGGATCTATTTTTGATATGTTCATAGCTAAAAGAGGATCAAAGAGAGATGCATAGCGGAAACGAATTGATTCAATAGCTAAAAAGACATCAGAAGCTTTTGAAGAAAAGTCCAAATAAAAGTCCAGTATTTCTATTTTATCAATTTCGTTTTTCGGTATTAAATTAGAGTCATATTTATTGGAGTAAATGGTTACGTAAGAGATATGGATGTGATCGGTAAAGTCCTCAACTTTTATGACTTTTACAGGTTCTGGCCAAAATGGGCCTTTAATTACCGTGCCTTCATTAATCATGATATGTTAAAATTCTGTTTTGAAAAATTTTCACATTTAAATTTCAATATGATGAAATTTGAAAAGCAGGATTAAATTGTATGTGGTTATTTTGAACATTGTGAATTTGTCCTTTCGTTTTTGTTGGGTCCCCGGGAAAGCCCGGGCTTTTTTGTTTAAAAATTAAGGAAATTGAGAGAAAATGGCAAGGGGGGAGAACGCGTTGGGAGCATGGGGCATAGGAAATAAACCAAGTTAGATATTCAATTTTAGTCAAAAATAGAAAAAAACCGCAAGTATTTCAATTGTTTCTCTTTGATAGAATCAGAAACCAGAATTGTAAAGGTCATTGGGTTGATCGTGCAGTTGGGCTTGATTTTATTCCATTTAAAATATTGAGCAATTCCTTAGCTTTTAATATTGCTCTTTCTGCCAGATCTTTGTCAATTCTTTTTCTCCTATCATAATCTGCATCGTTTCTATTTCTTCTTAAATCATCTAAAAATTTACCAATCAGTTTTTCTTCGGGTATATTAGAATTTTTATAATAACTTATAACCTTTTCGTGAACTCCCGGATCACCTGTACGAGGGCGCGGTCTGTAAAATTCCAATCCTGCTTTAATCCTAGAAATACAAAATACACCGTAATAGCTTCTGCTAATTATAGACCTATAGTATGCCTCCTCTATAGAATTTTTATTTGTTTCGTTCTGTAATTTTTCTGCTAATTTTATATAATCCCCCCAATCAAAACTCATAGTGGTTCTTCAATGAAATTCAGTTTATTATTAAGTTTATCCATAATATGCACGAACCATTCATCAAAAAGCTTTCTTTCAAGTTCAACGGCTTTTTCAGCGGGGTAAGGGGATTTGATGACAATGAATAGCTCATCCCAATCTTCCTCGGGGTCTATCGTGTATTCCAAGTGAATTTCTACATTTTCCCCGAAGATCCTTCTGATTTGATCATATGCCTCAAAAAGATGCTCAATCAGGTAATCATGGGTTAAGAGGAATCTTTTTATTTCATCTGGATTATGGAAGTAATAAAGATTTTCTAAACGGGTAATTTTATTTTGCTTATCAAAAAATATAGAGGTTTCGGGGGGATTAACAAAACTTCCATAAAGTGGATAGTAGTTAGTGGAGATTTGAATGTATTGTGAAGAAAACTGCATTATTTCACCTCCTCAAAAAGTTTTCTGGATTTATCCGTTATACAGGATTCAAAGGCATTTTCAATTATCATGTGGGCGTTTTCAAGCCAAGTTGAGACCTCATCAAGTTTAACACTTTCAGG
>JAPYWO010000150.1 GCA_028276305.1 Candidatus Thermokryptus sp. | reverse complement strand
TCCAGATGCTTGGCTCCTACACGACATTCATAGCTTGGAGGTATTTGAAGTCAAAGCGAAAAATCGCTTTGATAACAATTATAAGTTTGATCTCCCTCATTGGTGTCACAATCGGTGTCTCCGCACTCATCATCGTGCTTTCCGTCTTCAATGGCTTTAACGGTCTTGTCACGCGAATTCTTGTTGAATTTGACCCGCATATAAGGATAGAGAAAAAACTCGGAATTGAAGATAAAGAATTGGCGTCAATTGAAAAAGTAATAAAAGACATCCCGCAATTGAAGGGTTATTCCCCTTTCATAACGAGTAAGGCAATGCTTATCTCCGATAGAAATAATAGAGTTGTTTATGTCAAAGGTATAGACCCGGAAAAAGCTGGGCTTGTTTCTGGACTTCCTGAAAAAATTGTGCTTGGTAATTTTGACCTAATTGATTCAGGGGGACTTCCAAAAATTATACTTGGCTTGACGATCTCAGACCATGTGAATGCTTTAGTTGGGGATACCGTTACGCTTGTAAGCCCGAGTTTTGGCGCATTCGGACTTGTTCAACCCAATATCAAAAAGTTCGTCGTCTCTGGAATTTTTGAATCAAACAACAAAGATTATGACGGATATTATGTTTTCGTATCAACCAAGTCAGCCCAGGGTTTGTTTGATTTGAAGGGTAAAATTAACGGAATTGAAATCCGCCTTTATAACATCAATGATTCCGAAAAAATCAAAAAAATACTACAATCGCAACTTGGCGATAAATTTCAAGTCAGGACATGGTATGATTTGCACAGGGATTTGTATTCTGTAATGCAAATTGAAAGATGGACTGCGTATGTGATACTTTTGCTTATAATTTTTGTTGCGACATTTAACATCCTTGGTTCGTTGACAATGTCAGTAATTGAAAAAACAAGGGACATCGGGATTTTAAAAGCGATGGGGGCGAAGAATTCAGATATAGTTAAAATTTTTATCTTTGAAGGTTTAATAATCGGCTTGATCGGGACCGTTCTTGGAAGTTTAATCGGGTATATAGTTTGTTACATTCAACAAAGGTATCACATCTTTCCGCTTGATCCAACCGTTTATATCATACCTTCACTTCCAGTTGAGATGCATTTATCGGATTTCGTCGTTGTTGGGCTTGGTGCTTTAATTCTTTGTTTGCTTGCTTCGTATTATCCAGCAAAAAGAGCAAGCAAGGTCGTCCCTTCTGAAGCTGTTAGATGGGAGTAAGAGAAACGATTTTATTTCGTGAATTGTTGAAAATTTTAAATTTCAAAAATTAATTTGGAGGTGCTATGCGGGCGTTTTTATTTGCTTTCCTGCTGTTTCATTTCGCTCAATTTTTAAATTCACAAACAGATACAACTTCATCTTTACTTCCAGATAAATTGAGCGTTCTTGAAAAGGGACTTTGGGGGAAAAATGGATTGTTCAGGATAACCGGGCTTGCACCGCTCACACCAGAAGCAAGACAAAATGAATTGAAATTGAGACGTGCAATGCTTTCAATTCATCAAATCGGCGGTTTCACAACTCTTGGGCTTATGGCGATTTCGGCTTACTATGGGAAAAAGGCATACGACCTTGTTCCTGGTTATGCAGAGAAACATCGCACGCTTGTAAGGGCTACGATAGCCACTTATACTTTAACTGCACTTTTTGCGTTGATGTCGCCTCCGCCACTTATAAAAAGAGATGACAAAGGAAGTAGTTTGACGATACATAAAACACTTGCTTGGATTCATGGAGCTGGAATGATTGCGACGGCAATACTTGGAAGACGGGTTAGAGAAAGCACAACACTTGATGATTACAACCGATTGAAAAAAATTCACATGGGTGTTGCCATTACAACTTTCACTGCGCTTGCATCAGCTATGATTGTGATAACATTTCGTTAAAAAATCCGGAGGATTATCTATGAGATCGTTTAAACTTCTTTTTGCTTTAATTTTGTTCGTCCCCGGTTTTTCGTTCGCCCAAGTTGTTTCGCTTGAAGGGGATAAAAGCGTCTCATACATCCAATATGTAATTCGGCATCCGCTTCACACGGTCAAAGCGATAAATAAAGAGCCGAAGTTTATAATTGATTTTGATGTGAAGCAAAAGAAAATTTTAAGAGCTGAAGCGGTAGCAGAGGTCGTGAAATTCAACAGCGGGAATTCAAACAGGGATTCCCATGCAATGGAAGCCGTTGAAGCATTGAAATATCCGCTTGTGAGTTTTAAAAGTAGTGAAATAAGTTTGGGAAGTGAGGATATAGTTGTCAAGGGCTTTTTGACATTTCATGGTAAGACGAAAGAAATTGAAATGAGGGGCAGTGCGAAGTTTGAGGGGAATGCTTTGGTTGTTGAGGGTGGTTTCAAGGTGAGTTTAACTGAATTTGGGGTGAAGCGTCCGTCTCTTTTTTTCATACCGGCGGAGGATACTTTGAAAATTTATATATTTGCCAAATTTAACTTGCCAGAATAAATCTTTAATTGTGGTCGGGGCTGGAATAAAATTTCTCTCTCGGTTGTCAATATAGGTGAAGATAAAAAATAAAGGATGAGCCCCGACCATGTCAATGAGGCGAAATGCTTTTTATTTGATTCTCGTCTTTTTGAGCTTCCTATTCAGCTTCATATTTATAACCGAGAAGCAAGCAAGTTCAAACGCAAAAGTAAGTTATGAAGTAAAAATCCCGCTTGGGATTCCGAAAGACCTTTGGGAGATTTTCGTACCTCCTGATAATCCGATAACCCCGGAGAAGGTTGAACTTGGCAGAAAATTATATTTTGACAAGCGTCTTTCGGTTGATAATACTGTTTCCTGTGCGACATGTCATGATCCGAAGTTTGCATTCACAGATGGGAAGAAGGTAAGCGAAGGTGTTAAGGGACAAAAAGGGGCAAGAAATGCGCCTACCGTTTTAAATGCGATGTTTTATGAACAACAGTTCTGGGATGGAAGAGCTCCAACGCTTGAAGAACAGGCAAAACAACCGATAATCAACCCGGTTGAAATGGGTATGCCTGATCACGATGCGGTTGTTAAGAAGTTGAAAGGGATACCGGAGTATGTTGATGCTTTTAAGAAGGTCTTTGGTGGCGAAATTACAATTGACAGAGTAGCTCAGGCAATCGCTGCCTTTGAAAGAACGCTTCTTACGGGTAATTCCCCATTTGACAGGTTCATAGCAGGTGATCAAAATGCTATAAGTGAGTCAGCAAAAAGGGGATGGCAGTTGTTTCAGGGCAAAGCAAGATGCATAACATGTCATGAGTTCAATCGTTCAAATCCTTTCTTCACGGACAATAAATATCACAACATCGGTGTTGCGATGAACAAAGAGGGATTCGCAGAGCTTGCAAGAAAGGCGGAACTTTTAGCTAAAGAGGGAAAACTTGACAAAAGGAAACTTGATGAACTTGCTTTGAACCCGGCTTATTCAGAACTGGGGAGGTTTCTTGTGACATTAAATCCGAAGGATATCGGAGCGTTTAAGACACCGACATTGAGGAATGTTGAGCTTACAGCTCCATATATGCACGATGGAAGTGAAGCGACGCTTCTTGATGTGATTGAATTTTACAATCGCGGGGGAAATGATAATCCAAATCTATCTGGTGAGATGAGACCGTTGAATTTGACCGATCAGGAGAAACAGGACCTTGTTGAATTTTTGAAGGCACTAACGGGAGAATTCCCGAAAGATTTTCCAGAAAATAAATAAACAACAAAAAGGAGGTGCTTTAATTATGCCGAAAATGCCAAGCGAGAGAAAAGAGGAGCAGTATTTGAAGGAGAGGGAGAAGTTCTTTGAGATGTTGCCGAAGTTGAACAGGAGGCAATTTTTGAAGGTTGCGATGGCTTCAGCTGCGGTTGCCCTTGCGAAAAATCAATTCCCGCCACACTCATTCCAGCTTGTTGAAGCAGTAGAAGCGAAACAAGGTAAGACGGAGGTCAAGTTTAGATTTGCTTACATTTCTGATACGCATCTTTACGAGAGGAAATTGAACGAAAGGTTTGTACGCGCTGCTTTAAAAGCGGTTCAAGATGTCAATGCCCTTGACCCACAACCCGATTTTGTACTTTTCGGTGGAGACCTTGCTCAGCTTGGACAACCAGAGGAACTGAAACTTGGTAAGGAAATTTTAAGCGAGCTTAAACCAAAGTTGTATATGATGGTCGGAGAGCACGATTGGTATCTTGACCTGGGTGAGAAATGGATGGAGCTTTTCGGGCAACCTTGGTATTCTTTTGATCACAAAGGTGTGCATTTCATAGTGTTAAACTCCGTTCTGGTTGAGGACTATTGGACTGAGTCAAAGATGTCGCCGATGGAGAGGATGAAGTTCATGGCTCAACTTGACAATCCAAAGGGTAGACCTTTTACTGTCGGTAGAGGATACGGCGATGTTGGGAAAAGACAATTTGAATGGTTGAAACAAGACCTTGCTAAGGTTTCAAAAGATACGCCGATAGTTGTATTTTCTCATTCGCCTCTTTACAAGTATTACAAACCATGGAATTTCTGGACTGATGACGCTGAAGAGGTGCAAGCGCTTTTGAGACCGTTTAAGAATGTCACCGTCATTCACGGACATACACATCAACCTGTGTTTAACAAGATAGGGAACATCAACTTTTACGGCATGCTTTCAACCGCTTGGCCCTGGCCATATGCACCGACAGGTCTCCCGAAATTGACGATAAAAATGAACAGAGCGGACCCATTTGATCAGTTTGATGGTTGCGGTGATGGAACGGTTGAGATTTTGACAAATGGGAAAGCAGATAAAATTTACAACCTCTGGAGC
>JAPYWO010000149.1 GCA_028276305.1 Candidatus Thermokryptus sp. | reverse complement strand
CGTTGAAGGAAAACTTTGACTTGATTGAGATCGGCAAAGCTGAAATTTTAAGAGAGGGAAATGACATTGCTATACTTGCGGTTGGGAGCATGGTTTATCCGAGTTTAAAGGCGAGCGAAAAGCTTTCCTCATATGGGATTGATGCGATGGTTGTAAATATGAGATTTGTTAAACCACTTGATGAGGAACTTCTTGATTATGTTTTTGAGAGGTTTGACAAGGTTGTAACCGTTGAAGAGAATACAATTAGAGGTGGATTTGGTAGTGCGGTGCTTGAATATGCAGCGATGAGGGGAGTTAAGAATGTCAAGTTTTTAATCCATGGCATTCCCGATGAATTCATTGAGCACGGGACACAGAATGAGCTTTGGAGAATGCTTAAGCTTGATCCAGATGGGATTGTTGAAAGGATAATTGAAGCATTTGACTTTGAAATTTTGAAAGACAAAACAAAAATCTTGAAAAATGGAGAAAGTTAAATTTGCTGTAATTGGGCTTGGCGGTATAGCTCAAGCGGTTCATCTTCCGATACTTTCAAAGATTGAGAACGCTCAAATAGTCGCTGTCTGTGATACTGACAAGACAAAGGCACGTATGATAGCAGAGAAATATAATGTCCCATATTTTTATACTGATTATGAGAAAATGCTTCAAGAGGTTGATGAAATTGAAGCGGTTGAAGTTTTAACGCCGACGAACCTTCACGCTGAGATGGCGATCGCTTGCGTTGAAGCTGGTAAAGATGTCTTTGTTGAAAGACCACTTGCGAGGAATTACAAAGAAGCTGAATCGGTTGTTAAAGTAGTTGATGAAAGAAAGAGGAAGGTTATGGTCGGTATGAATTTGCGCTTTAGACCAGATTGTATGTTGATGAAAGGTTTTATTGAACAAGGGGAGCTTGGCTCGGTTTTTTATGTTAAAGCCGGCTGGTTCAAAAGACCAAACGATAGAAAATGGATTTTGATGAAGGATAAAGCGGGCGGTGGTGTTATGCTTGATCTTGGGATAAGCATACTTGATTTGGCTCTCTGGATGGCGGGTTATCCTGAAGTTAAAAGCGTCAATGCCATATGTTATAAACATCAAACAAGGTCTGTTGAGGATAGTTCAATTGTCTTTGTGAAGTTCAGAAATAATTCAACTTTGTTCATAGATGTTAGCTGGTCGTATGAGTTTGAGAACTCAATTTTTTATCTTAACATTTTCGGGACAGAAGGTAGTGGGGAGTTGAACCCGTTTAGGATTTACAAGGAAATACAGGGCAAGCTTATAAATCTTGCTCCCGAGAAAATGGATAGACCTGAGGTTTTATATTGGAAGTCGTATGAAAACGAAATCAAACATTTCATCGGAGCTGTTCGCGAGCTTCATCCGCTTGTTTCGAGTGCTGAGGACGCACTCTACAGGATGAAAATCGTTGACTCGGTATATAAATCCGCGGAAAAGGGAAAAGAAATCTTTTTAAAGTGATGTTCATTACTTTTGAAGGGGTTGACCTTTGTGGAAAGACAACACAAGCAGAAATTTTGATCAACAAGCTCAAAGGGTATGGTTTTGAAGTCGTATTTGTGAGGGAACCTGGTGGGACAAGGATATCTGAACTTATAAGGAACATCCTTCTTGATAAGGAAAATGTAGAGATGTGCGATGTAACTGAACTTTTTCTTTTCTCAGCAAGTCGTGCTCAACTTGTCGGTGAGGTGATAATCCCAGCGCTTAATTCCGGGAAGGTGGTCATCTGCGATAGATTTTATGATTCAACGCTCGCTTATCAAGGTTATGGACGTGGAATTGATATTGAGAAAATCAAAGTCGTAAATGAACTTGCTTCATCTGGATTGGTTCCCGACTTGACTTTTCTTATTGATATTCCAGTTTCAGAGATTTACAATCGTAGGAGACAGAAATACGGCGATTTTGATAGGATGGAAAATTCGGGTGTTGAATTTTACGAGCGTGTCAGGAATGGTTATCTTGAGCTTGCGAGGGGAGAAAAGCGATTTTGTGTGATTAATGGTTTAAGGGGAATTGACGAGATAAGCAGTGAGATTTGGTCAATCGTCTCTGAAAAATTAAAGGTCAAAGGGAAATGAAGCGAAAATTTTTTCTTTTCGGTTTTACATTCTTCATCGCTGTGGGATTTTTGAAGTTCCACCCGCAGAATGAGGATATTTTCTTGAAGATAAATAAAAGCGTTGAGGTCTTCGGGAAAATTTATAAGGAAGTTATCTTGAATTATGTTGACGAGGTTGACCCCGAGAAATTTATAAGAGCCGGGATAAAAGGGATGTTAAGCGAGCTTGACCCATATACCGTTTTCATAGATGAGAAGCACAGTGAGGAAGTTGATGCTTTAACGACGGGGAAATATGGTGGCATCGGGATTTCAATTTCAAAGTTTGATACATCAATTGTCGTAATAAAGGTCTCAAGAGGATATCCGGCTGATAAGGCTGGAATAAGGGTTGGGGATGTGATAGTTCAAATTGATAGCATTTATGTCAAAGATAAATCACTTGATGAAGTTAGGTCACTTATGGTTGGGAAGCCAGGGACACAGCTCAAGGTTAAAGTCATAAGGGAAGGTGTGAGCAACCCGCTTGTCTTTGAGTTAACGCGTGCGGAAGTTGAGGTTAAAAATATAACCTTTTATGATTTCATTGACGATGGCATCGCATATATTAAACTTGAGCGCTTTTCCAGAAACGCCGGGGAAGAATTAAGAAAGGCAATAAAGAACCTACAATCAAAAGGTGAGATAAAGGGTCTCATTCTTGACCTGCGCGACAACCCGGGAGGTTTGCTTGATGCAGCGGTTGATGTGGTTGAAAAGTTCGTGCCTGAGGGAAGTTTGATTGTTTCAACCAAAGGGCGCAAACCGGATGCGGTTAGAAATTATTTTTCAACTGAGAAGCCCATTCTTTTAGATGTCCCTCTCGTTGTTGTAGTAAATGGTTCAAGTGCAAGCGCAAGTGAAATCGTTGCCGGTGCAATCCAAGACCTTGACCGTGGGGTCGTCCTCGGGACAAAAACATTTGGCAAAGGGCTCGTTCAAACGATAACTTATCTTTCCTATAACACATTTTTAAAGATGACAACCGCTAAGTATTATACCCCAAGCGGTCGCTGTATCCAGGAAATTGATTATTTCCATAAGCCAGATGGTGTCTTCATTCAGAAACCTGACTCCGAACAAAAAGTTTTCAAAACGAAAAACGGTCGCATCGTTTATGCAGAAGGAGGTATTTTCCCCGATACAGTTGTTGAGGAAAAGAAAAGAAGTGATTTCGTTGAAGCACTTGCGCAAAGGAGGTTGTTTTTCAAGTTCGCAAATAAGTTCAGAGCTGAACACGAGAGCATCCCAGATGATTTTGTGATAAATGATTCAATTTTTTCACGCTTTGAGGATTTCGTCAAGAAGAGCAATTTCTCGTATAAAGATAGTTTTGAAATAAATCTTGAAAAGGCGGTTGAATATGCAAAGAGGCAGAAGTTGAACAATGGTTATATAGCCGAGGTTGAAGCGATGTTGAACAAAGTGAGAACACAGCGGATAGATTATTTCAAACTTTATCAGGAGCAAATTGCGGATGAACTTGCTCGCGAGATAATCTCAAGATACAGATATGAAGACGAATTGATAGCTTGGGGTTTGAAAAACGACAATCAAGTAAAGACAGCGGTTGCGATTTTAAAGAACAAAAAATCATACAATTTACTTTTAGGTTTGAAATGACAATTTTGAAAATTTTCATCCTTTTCGCATCGGGACTTTTCGCTGGATTTTTGGCTGGCTTTTTCGGAATAGGTGGGGGGATAATTCTCGTCCTGATTTTAATGTATTATTACAGCAGTGTTGGGTTACCAACGGATTTAATCCCCAAAGTAGCGGTCGCGACAAGTTTATTTACCATTGTTTTTACTTCAATTTCAAGCACGATAAAACAAGTTGAGAACAAAAATGTTGAGTGGGAACTTACCTTAACGATGGGTTTAGCCTCAATCATATCGGCGCTTGCTGGAAGTAAATTGGCGACGATCGTCTCAGGGAACTTCATCAAGACCTTTATCACCATCGTTATAATTTTCGCTGGAATTAGAATGTTGATCTCGTCAAATGAGAAAGCGATTGATATTGATGATTTATCAAATTACAAGGCGAATGTTAACTTAATTTCGGCGTTTTTTTGGGGACTTGTCGCTGGTATAGTTTCTGTTTTCGCCGGGGTCGGCGGTGGGATACTTTTAGTGCCGGTTATGAATTATCTGATGAAAATCCCAATTAAAAGAGCAATTGGAACATCAAGCTCGGTTATAATTTTGACTTCAACTTTTGGGACGATCGGATATATATTGAACGGGATTAACAACCCGGAACTTTCAATGCCTGGGATGATTGGCTTTGTTGATTACACTGCTGGAATTCCGATAATTCTCGGTTCTGTTATGACGAGTCGTTTTGGTGCGCACGCATCTTATAAAACGAGGTCAAAGGTTCTGAAGAAACTTTTCAGTGTCCTTTTGATAACGGTTGCGATTTTGACATTTTTCAAAAAATAAAATCTCATCCCGAAAATGATTTTAAAATACCGAACATTTGAATTAAAACTCAAGCACCCTTTCAAAATCACCCGTGGCGTCAGAACATCAAATCAAGTTGTTTTAATTGAGATTGAGCACGACGGATTAATTGGCTATGGAGAAGCATCGCCCTCGCCAAGGTATGGGGAGAGTGTTGAAACGGTGAAAAATTTCCTTGAAAAAGTTGACCTTTCAAAGTTTAACGATCCCTTGCAAGTTGAGGATATTT
>JAPYWO010000148.1 GCA_028276305.1 Candidatus Thermokryptus sp. | reverse complement strand
GGCTAATGTCGTCCCGCAGGTTTTTACTCCATGTTTGAAGAGAAGATATCCACCGCCATACAATCCCATAAATTTTTGATAACCGACGAGCGTCAAATTCGTATCTTTTAAAAATTCTTCTTTTGTTTTCCAGGTGTTTCCACAAGATGGACACTTTTTAAACATCGTTTAAGGAGCTTGATTTTAAATTTACAAATTTTATTATCGGAATTTGTGCGGAAAACTTTAATCCATTTCAATTATTTGTAGGTTTTTCAACCCCTTGTATTTTCTATCCTTCCAAACGGTTTTCCCACCGAAGAACACAACGAACGGAAGGACGACAACATAAATTATGTAGTAGAGCTCAAAGAAAGGAAGGTATTTCAGAAGCGATGTTTTTTTGAATTTTCTCAATGTTTTAAATAAGAAAGCGCCATCAATGAAAAATTTCAAGACAAGTGAAATCAAAAGAGATGAGATTTTTTCAATCAAAAGCGGGGATAAAATTAACAAGAGGTGAAAGATGAAACCGCCCGACATAACTGCTATGCCAAGTAATCCCGTGTCAAGCCCGCCTGTTCCCCATCTTTTCTTTTGGTGATAAAGCTCCTTCAGTGTTTTGACCGGCTTACTTATAACAAGAGTTTCTAAATCAACAGGGAAAGCATAGCCCCACTTTCCATTTTCAGTTATCGCCTTAAAGAGAGCAAAATCCTCCGTTATACTGAATTTCAAGTTTTGGTAACCCCCGCATTCAATATATGCTTCCTTTCTGAAAGCCATGTTGTTTCCTATGCAAGCGACAGGTTTAAATAATCTACCAACAGCTGCTGCTACACTCAAAAGGAAAGCCCAATCAAGCGATTGCATACCGTAAAAAATTTTGCCAGTTTCAATTATGGTCACGCCTGAAGCAACTCCGGTTTTTTCATCAAAATGCCTAAGCATTCCCTTGATCCAGGTTCTTGGAACTTCACAATCCGCATCGGTTAGGAAGATGAACTCACCATTTGTTTGCGCAATTGCCTGTGCGAGGGCGTTTGCTTTCCCCTTTAGATTGTTAATTTGTGATTCAATCCGTATGACTTTCAGGTTGTTATGTTCTTGTTTAATTTTTGAAATTATCTCGGGGGTTCTATCAGTTGAGCCATCATCCGCAACTACGACTTCAAGTTTATCAGCGGGATAATCAACTTGGAGGATGGAGCGCAGACATCTTTCAATGTTTTCCTCTTCATTTCTCGCTGCTACGACAACGCTGACATTTGGAAACGAAGCGATGTGTTTGTGTTTTTTTTCTTTCTTTGATAGCGCAAGCAAGAATAAAATTATTTCCCCAGCGTAGAAAATAGCCGAGAAAATTAAAATCAAGTCAAACATACAGCGAAACCTTTGATTTTACAGCGGGATATTCCCGTGCTTCTTTTTGGGGTTAGTATCAACTTTATTTTCAAGCATTTTAAGCGCCTTTATCAACATTTGCCTGGTTTTTCTGGGTTCAATGACATCATCAATGAAACCTCTTTCAGCTGCTATGTAAGGATGTGCGAATTTGTCTCTATATTCTTGGATTAGTTTCTCTTCAAGTTCATCTGGGTTTTCTGATTTTTCAATTTCCTTTTTGAAAATTATTTCAACAGCCCCTTTCGGACCCATGACAGCAATTTCAGCCGTTGGCCAAGCGTAGTTTATATCTCCTCGTATGTGTTTTGAGCTCATGACATCATATGCGCCACCGTAGGCTTTTCTTGTTATGACGGTTACTTTTGGAACCGTTGCTTCACAATAAGCATACAAAAGTTTCGCACCGTGCCTAATGATACCACGCCATTCCTGGTCTGTTCCTGGCATGAAGCCGGGGACATCAACGAAAGTTATAATTGGTATATTAAAAGCGTCGCAAAATCTGACAAAGCGAGCTGCTTTCACAGAAGCGTCAATGTCAAGCACACCCGCAAGCACCGCTGGTTGATTTGCGACTATACCGACTGAATACCCGTCAAGGCGTGCGAAACCACAGATTATATTTTGAGCGAAATACTCGTGAACCTCAAGAAACTCGCCATTATCTACAATTGAAAGTATAATCTCCTTCATATCATAAGGTTTGTTCGGGTTATCGGGGATTATGGAGTCAAGTTTTGGGTCTTCGCGATTCGGGTCATCGCCAGTTTCAATCCTGGGTGGGTCCTCCATGTTGTTTGATGGTAAGTAACTTAAAAGTTTCCTTATGTGCATGAGGCATTCAACATCGTTTTCACATACGAAGTGAGCGACGCCACTTTTCGTTGCGTGTACCATCGCTCCGCCAAGTTCTTCAAAAGTGACATCTTCATGTGTAACCGTCTTAACAACATTTGGTCCTGTGACGAACATATAGCTGGTGTTTTTCACCATAAAGATGAAGTCGGTTATTGCTGGTGAGTAAACAGCACCACCTGCGCAAGGTCCCATTATCGCTGATATTTGAGGTATAACCCCGGAGGCAAGCGTATTACGCAGAAATATTTCAGCGTACCCGCCCAAGCTTGCCACCCCTTCCTGAATCCTCGCTCCGCCGGAATCATTCAATCCGATAACCGGAGCGCCAACTTTCATCGCAAGGTCCATTATCTTGCAAATTTTTTCAGCGTGTGCCTCGGAAAGCGAACCACCGAAAACCGTAAAGTCCTGGCTGAAAACAAATACAAGCCGACCGTCAATCGTTCCGTATCCGGTTACAACACCATCTCCAAGAGGTCTACTTTTATCAACCCCGAAGTCGTGTGCCCTGTGTCTGACGAACATGTCAATTTCTTGAAAGCTCCCCTCGTCAAGCAGAATTTCAAGGCGCTCGCGCGCTGTTAACTTCCCTTTCTTGTGTTGTTCTTCAATTTTTTTATGACCGCCTCCAAGCTTTGCCTCCTCGCGTAACTTGAGAAGATACTCAATCGTGTTTTTCATGGCTTTGCGGAAATTCTTTTGAATTTGATTAAAGTTAAAAAAACGAGAAAATAACTACAAATTAATTCTTCGCATCGGTGAACTTTGAAAATTATTGATTTTTGATTTTTAAATCGTTAAAATGAAAGAAAAAAGCGAAGGAAAATATGCCGGAGTTCAAATTAAGTCGTATCTATTACTCAATAAGCGAAGTAAGCAAGTTAACGGGTATTGAACCGTATGTCCTTAGATACTGGGAGACGGAATTTGAACAACTAAAACCAGCAAAGAACAGGGCTGGGAACAGAATTTACACCAATCGTGATATCAAAATAATTATGATGATTAAGCGTCTGCTTCGTGAAGAGGGCTATACGATTGAGGGTGCAAAAAAAGTTTTGAAAAATTACAACCCAGATGAAGACCCAACCGAGATATCAATTGAAGATGGAAAGGTTAAATTATCAAAAATTTCCGATCCCGAACTTCGTCAGGACCTCATTGAGATTAAAAAAATCCTTGAATTTATTTTAAGCAAACTTTAAAATGGATTGGACAATCTTATGACAATCATTGGAGGCGCTTTCTTGTCCGTTCTCCAAGCGAAATAAATCCTCGTTTTCATACTTTCCGTCCCAAGACCAAAACCGAAATCGGATTTTATCTGGTTCAAGTTATCAATTTTAAAACCAGAGGTGATTTTCCCTTCTTGGTTGTTAGTGTAGCCCGCGTCAAAAAATATGAACAAGTTAACAAAGTCAAGTATGTCGGTTATGTTTTCAATGATGTATTCAAAGTTTGCAAGGACAATTTTATTCCCCTCAAACGACTTGAACGGAAAGGCGTAAAGTGTCCCGAATCCGCCGATTTCAAAAGATTTTTGCTTTGGCAAAATTTTATCAGATGTTCCGATTTTCAACCTCAAGCCGAAATTGTCATAGTCCGATAAACTTAACCTTGCCTTTAATTCAGCCGTGAAAATTGAATATCTTATATTTCTAAGCTCTTTTTCAAATCCAAGGTCAAAAGCAAGCCCTGATTTCTTAAATCCTTCTATCAAATGAAAGTTTCCGAATCTAAAGTTTAGGGCAAGCGATTTTAAATTTCCCTCAAATACTTGTGGGTTTTCCCTGAAAGGTCTTTTTTTGTTCCAAGAGGCATATTTTATGTATCTTATTACTTCGCTTGAGTAAGAATTATTTGAGTAGGTGAGTTTTAAATTTCCCGGGCTTGATAAAGAGACAAGTTCAATGTGAAGAGCGAAGCCCTCAAGTTTGAAGTAATCCCGATAGTCATTGTTCCAGAGAAGGGCGGAAATCGTATTTGCGTTCGGTGAGATCAGCCAGTTATCTTTCGTGCCAACGGTTGAATAAATCTCACCACCTGTTAAGATGTAAAAGTTTTCACCCGAATCAAAAATTTTCCTGTCAATCCCGACTGAAAAAATCCATCTGTGTGATTTCGTTGCATAAGCACCGTACCCGAAAATAGCAATGGGTTTGTTCAATATGTTTGAGATTTTCCTTGGATAAATCAACCCGATTTTAAAGCCACTTACCCTTTCAGATTCAAAGTACAAATTATCAATGCCTGGGTATTCTTCGTAAAATTGCTTGTATCTCATTTCTTGTCTGTGTTTTCGCCTGTCATAGGAAGTTATGCGATCAATTTCGGCAAGCGCAGAAAAGTTTTTGTATGTTTTGCCTTCAAATTTAGCGCCCTCGCTTATTTTGATATCGCCGTTTGTTGTATAAATATCGCCTTTGACTTCCGCGCCTTCTTTTAAAATTACATCACCATTTTCAACAAGGATGTTACCTTTGATTTTCCCGTAAACGGTTAAGTCACCATCTTGCACCAGGACATCACCTTCAATGTAATCGTTAACGCCTATCTCCGTTTCGCCTTTAAATCTAAAAGATG
>JAPYWO010000147.1 GCA_028276305.1 Candidatus Thermokryptus sp. | reverse complement strand
TAATATACTTGGTGCTTTTATCGGGCTGATTGAGGGCTTGTTGATAATTGGTGTTTTGTTGATTTTTCTTGGTTCGTTGAATTTTCCGTCCGAGGAAATCAGAAACTCGTCAAAGTTTTATAAGCCGCTTGTCAAGACGACGGTTTCAATTTATGACTTCATTGAGAAAAATTTCGGCTCAAAAATTAAGTTTAAGGAGCGAATCCAAAAAACAATTGAGTCAATAAAAGGTGGATAAAGAGACGCTAAAAAAACTTGAATTTGATAAAGTAAAGGAATACATTCTGCCATTTGCCACATCACAGCTCGGGGTTGAACAAGTTGAGAAACTCTCACCTTTGACGAATAAGAGCATAATTGAGCGAGAGCTTAATTTGACGATTGAGATGAAAGATATACTCGCATATGATGACCCTTTTCCGATAGATGGGATAAAGGATATTCGGGTTGCCTTGCGCAGATGTGAAATTGAAGAGAGTTTTCTTTCCCCTCAAGATTTCCTTGATATAAAGTCGGTTCTTTCTGTTTCAAGATTGATAAGGGATTATCTAAGTAAACGAAGTCAGAAATATCCAAATCTGTGGGAGCTTGCGAAAAATATCTTTGTGAACAGGGTTCTTGAATATACGATTGATGAAGTCATTGACGAGAATGGAAATGTAAGGGACAGCGCAAGCCCGCAATTAAGGCAGATTCGGGAGGAGATTTTGAGGAAACAGGATTATGTTAGAAGGAGATTGTATGCAATTTTAAAGCAGATCTCGGAAAAGGATTACACCCAGGATGATATAATACCGCAAAGAGATGGACGACTTGTGATACCTGTAAAGGTTGAACATAAAAAACATGTTGCTGGCGTCGTTCATGGGACTTCTTCAACTGGCTTAACGGTTTTCATTGAGCCAGCCGAGATAGTTGAACTTAACAATGAGATATTGCAATTGCAGTTTCAAGAGCAAAAGGAGATTGAAAGAATCCTCAAGGGGTTAACCGATAAAGTGAGGGAGAATTTAAGTTATCTACAAACGAATGTCACTATACTTTCAAAGTTTGATTTCATTTATGCCAAGGCGAAGTTTGTCCTTCAAATAGATGGTCAGGTGCCTGAGGTTGCGGAAGAAGGGCAGATGATTTTTGAAGGTGCTTATCACCCGATTTTGTTGTTAAGACATGGCAAAGGGAAAACTGTTCCGCTTGATTTTAAACTTGGAAATGGTTCTTCTGTTCTTGTCATATCTGGACCGAATTCAGGTGGTAAGACGGTTGTCTTAAAAACGGTGGGTTTGTTGACGCTTATGGCACAGGCAGGGATTCCAATTCCAGCAAAAGAGAAAAGCAGAGTGAGGATTTTTAAAAAAGTTTATATAGACATAGGTGATGAGCAATCGGTTGAAAGGGACCTTTCCTCGTTTGGTTCGCATGTGAAGAATTTAAAGCGCATAATTTCAGAAGCGGACTCAAGAACACTTGTCTTACTTGATGAACTTGGTTCGGGGACTGACCCGGCAGAGGGTGGGGCGTTGGGAATAGCGATAATTGAAAAGTTGAAGAAAAAAGGTTCTTTTGTGATCGTGACAACCCATAACAGCGCATTGAAGTTTTATGCTTACGGTAATCCAGAAATTGAATGTGGCGCTATGGAGTTTGATCATCAGACGCTTGCGCCAACTTATAGATTGAGAATCGGTGTTCCAGGAAGTAGCTATGCGTTTGAAATCGCTAAACGGCTTGGACTTGATGAGGATATCATAGCAGATGCGAGGAGGAAACTTGATGAATCGCAAGTTAGGATTGAAGAGATTTTATCAAATCTTGAAGCGCTTGAGGTTGAATACAGAAAGAAGGTTGCGGAATTGACGCTTAAAGAGGAAAGTTTAAATAAGATGTTGGCTGAGTATAAGCAAAAGCTCATTGAGGTTGAAAGGGAGCGCAAAAGGGCGAAGCGTGAGGCGATAGCTGAGCTTAGAGAAGTTGTGGAAAGTGCGAGGGCGAGAATTGAAGAAGCGATAAGGAAGGTCAAAGAAACAAGCGCATCAAAGGAAAGCATAAAGAAGGCACACGCTGTGGCTGAGCAGATAGAAAGACAGTTTCAAGAGATCGCAAAGCAAATTGAAACGGATGAAGGCATCGTTTCGGATGAGTTTAAACCTGGGGATTTTGTAAAGATGAAAGATGGAACGCAAGTTGGCGAGGTTTTGCAGGTTGAAGGGACAAACCTTGTCGTTGCTTTCGGTTCGGTCAAAATGGTTTTGAAAGCGGATGAGGTTGAAAAAGTAAGCCAAAAGGAAGCGAAGAAGTTATCCCTTGCAACTGATTTATTTGCATCCGTATCAACTAAAATTGATGTTCGTGGTATGAGAAGTGATGAAGCGATAACTGCGGTTGACAAGTTCATTGATACGAGTTTTTTGCATCGCTTGAAGCAAGTTCAAATAATTCACGGGAAAGGAACGGGAAAATTGAAGAAGGAAATAACGGAATTTTTGAAGAGACATCCAAATGTTAAGTCGTTTAGACCTGGAAGTTGGGAGGAAGGTGGAGATGGTGTTACGATCGTTGAGTTAAATGTTGATTAAAAACAAAATTTGAGGCGAAGATGAGAATTTTAATCGCCAACCGTGGAGAAATTGCCCTTAGGATAATCCGAACTTGTAGAATGCTTGGAATAGAAACCGTTGCTATTTATTCAAAAGTTGACAGAGATAAGCCGTTCGTCGCTATGGCTGATTATTCTGAATGTATCGGTGAGGCAAATCCAGCAGAGACATATTTGAACATGGAAAAAATAATTGAGGTTGCAAAGCATTTTAAAGTGGATGGAATTCACCCTGGGTATGGTTTTCTGTCGGAGAATGAAAAGTTTGCTCAACTTGTTATTGATAACGGTTTGGTATTTGTCGGTCCGAGTCCAGATGCAATAAAGAAGATGGGGGATAAACTTGAAGCTCGTGAAATAGCTCAAAGCGTCGGTGTCCCAATTGTCCCCGGTTCAAAACAACCTATTTCTGATGTTGATGAAGCTGTGAAAATCGCCAAAGGTCTCGGCTTCCCAATCTTGATCAAAGCAGCAGCCGGAGGTGGAGGAAAGGGTATGAGAATTGTCAATAATGAAGATGAGCTTGAATCAGCGATAAGAGGTGCAAAAAATGAAGCGAGATTTGCTTTCGGTGATGATAGAATTTACATTGAGAAATATGTTGAGGAACCGCATCACGTTGAAGTTCAAATAATCGCAGATAAATTTGGCAATGTCGTTGCTCTCGGCGAAAGGGAATGCTCAATCCAAAGAAGACATCAAAAAGTCATTGAGGAAACGCCATCGCCAATTGTGACTCCGGAGTTACGGAGTAAACTTTTTGAGTCAGCTATTGAAATTGCAAGAGCAGTACGGTATGAAAATGCTGGGACGATTGAATTCATCGTTGATAAAGATAGAAACTTTTACTTTCTTGAGATGAACACACGACTTCAAGTTGAGCATCCTGTAACTGAGATGGTCACCGGGATTGATATAGTCGCTGAACAGATAAAGATCGCTTTCGGTGAAAAATTGGGCTTTTCGCAGGGCGATATAAAACCGAGAGGTCATTCAATTGAATGTAGGATTTATGCTGAAGATCCGCTTAATAATTTTCTTCCCTCAACTGGGAGGATAACAAGCATGAAAGAACCATCGGGTCCTTGGGTTAGGGTTGATGCGGGTGTAGTTGCTGGAAACGAGATAACGATCCATTATGACCCGATGATTTCAAAACTTATAGTTTGGGGAAGAAATAGGATTGAGGCGATAGATAGAATGAAAAGCGCTTTGATGGAGTACAAAATCAACGGTGTTAAAACGACAATTCCTTTTTGTCTTTGGGTTATGAACAATGAAAACTTCAGGAATGGAAAGTATGACACGCATTTCATCCAGAATTATTTCAAGCCGTCGGAGTTGGGAAAGTCGTTTTACATCTCAACTGACGGGGAACCGAAATTTGAAGTTGCGCTTGCGATAACCGCTGGGATTTTAAACGTTGAAGCGAAAAATACAGCGGTGAAAAGACAGAATATAGCGACGAAAGCGAAATCCTGGAAGTCAAGGCGATATGAAAATTTCAGATGAAAAAAGACAACTTCTAAAACTTTACAAAGATTCGTCCCCGGCGGAAAAATTGAAAATTTATGCGCGCATAATTTTCAACTTTGATCAAATAAAAAAACATCTTGATAGTTTCATCCCAACCGAGGGGAATGCCCTTGATTGGGGCTGTGGATATGGAATCTTTGCAAATTATTTAAGGTTGAAAAATCCGAAGTTGAATGTCGTTGGGTTTGATATTTCAAAGGTTAGAATTGAAGAGGCGAACAAAACAACTCCATTGGTGGGGGTGAAATTCACAAGCGACCCTTCCGAGATTAAATTTGATAGATTCAAGCTTGTCCTTTTAATTGATGTCCTTCTTTTTTTGCCCGTTGATGAAAAAAAATCGCTTTTGAAAACAATTTACACCTCGCTTGAAAAAGGAGGGATTGTATTTATAAAAGACACCCTGAAATCCGAATCCCTGAGTTTTAAGTGGACGAAGTTTGAAGAAAGTTTGAAGTTGAAATTCGGTGTTTATGGAAAGAATGTCAAGTCCGGTTTGCATTATATTGAGGTTGGCGAGTTGACGGGAATTCTTGAGGGGATTGGGTATGAAATAGTTGATGTCACATCGGAGACGCATATTATCTATCCTGGAGTTTTTGTCATCGCTCGTAAATAGAATAAGCTCTTTCGGATAGGATTATTCCAGCTGATATAGCGACATTTAGTGATTCTGCTTGTCCAAATTTTTTTATTTTTATCGTCCCATCGGAAATT
>JAPYWO010000146.1 GCA_028276305.1 Candidatus Thermokryptus sp. | reverse complement strand
GTGTATCAAGCGAAACGACTTTTCTTTCGTAAATTGTTTGGTCAACTTTGTAAAGTGGCGAATAAACTTTTTTAATTTCTATCAAAACGATTTTATTGTTCGGGAAATCGGGGTTTGGTCCAGGGTCAGTTCGCGATAGAATTCTTCGTGTTCCGTTTGGGTTCAATGGTGATGGCGGAAAATCTTCAGCTTTGAACTTCGGGCTATCCGGTCGTTTGCTATCACCATCGTTATCAATTCCATCAAAGGGGTTTCCAGGCGTCTCAAGGAAACCATAACCGAGATAACCGACATTTCCAATCCACTTCGGATTTGAACTTCTATCAATGTAATTGTCTGCATCCCATGAATATGTTAAGTCCTCAGCAGCGTCAAAAAATGACAAATCATCCCTCCATTCCGTGTTTCCACTTGAACCACCGCCAGCCCCAACCCAAGTCCCAACTAAAAATCCAAAGACCGTTTTTCTATAATCAGTCGTCCCTTCGTTTGTGATGTCATAAATCCAAAAGATTCCATCTTCCGCAAGGACATTTGACCATTGCATACCTCTAACTTTTACGACAAGTCCATGTCCCATCCTTGTCGGGTCTGTTGAATCCGGTCTGAAACCGTATCTTCTGTTATACTTTTCATCGTTGTTATCATCCATTACGAAATAACTTTCTTGGTCTGCGTTTGTAATTCCCTTCCCGAAATAACCATTCCAGAATGGCTTTCCTGTTGCAGTGTCAATCCAATCAGGATGATCGGGCCAAAATGGTGGCCATGTCTCAGGAAGATGGCTCATCGCTACACCTTTCCCAGGTGCTTGAAGTGTTGGATTTGCATAACCAGGGACTGGTTCAAATCCCCAAAACTTTCCACCGCTACCTGTCTCACCACCCGAAGCACCCCCAGGTCTATCAACTGGACAAATCACAACTGAATGAACGGTATCAACAACCGTTTCACCACGGACAGAATCATACCTCGGAAAATAAAGTTCAAGCCCCACGAGAATGCTGACATCGCCTGCGTAGCCATTATCATCATATTTCCAGGCAAGTGGCGGTCCTTGATTAGATGGCTGTGCTATAACTCCCCAATTACCAAAGACAGTTTTAACAAGGTTTCCATTATGTATCCCAACTTTTCTAAATGTCCTGTCACCTCGCAACTTTTGCGAAAGTGATGAATCAAACAAGATGAGCAAAAATAGAAAAGAAAGCAGTATGACTTTCACAATTTTCCACATAGGTCAAATCCCAAATTTTTGTTTCACTGACCGAAGTAAATTGTCAAACCGAATTCAATCCTTCTTGGCTCTGAATAAAATGTCGGGTTTGTGAACCATTCTCCAAGCGGATTCACAAGTTGAACTGGTTGTTGCTTCAATGCGCTCAAATAATCAAGTGTAAAGTCCGGTCGTCCGGTATCGTTATAAACCCCAAAGGCATTCTTTATATCAAACAAATTGTAAACCCTCGCAAAAAGTGAAAATGTTGTGAAACCGAACTTTATATCTTTATAAATGCGAAGGTCAACATTAAATGTTGATGGCTTTTTCTCTGAGTTTATGAGCAAAGTTCCGATATTCTTTGACTGCCTTGGTGTGTAAGGAGTACCACTTCCATACTGTGCGATTAAACTCAATCCCCAATTATTGGGGACTGAATAAGACAGCGTTAAATTCAAAGTATGCCTTTGGTCCCAATCAAGAGGGATTATTTTAACTTCTGGCCATTGTCCACCCAATCTCAAATTTCTCGTCTGAGCTGGGTCTGATGCGTTGCCTTTTGCGACTTGAAAAGTATAATCAATCGTCAAAGCCCAGTTATTTGAAAACCTTTTATCCAACGAAAAGACAATTCCCCTAACGAAACCGAAGTCGGTATTTTGATACTGGTTATACCAAGCCGAGCCACCGAAAATGAAAATCTCATCCGCTCTTGTTCCAGTTAAATTTCTTATATCTCTAAAGTAGCCGGTTAGCTCAATAGCAATATCATTTGTAATCGCCTGTTGAACACCAATTTCACCGCTAACAGTTTGCTCAGGTCTTAGATCAGCATTTCCAACAAGTCCGATGTTCCCTGTCCCGGAACCAAGTTTAAATTCGGGATTTGTGTAAAGATATTCAAAAGGTGGGATTTGGAAGAAATGACCATAAGAGAAATGAATCACCCCGCGATCAGTTATCGGAAAAGCAACGCCAATCCTTGGGCTAAATTGCCATTTCGGCTTAGCACGAATATACCAGTAATTCCTTCTATCCTCAACTGTTTTCGGGACATCGCCTTCATCACCATAAATTCCATTATTATTTGTGTCAAAAAATCTGTTCTGCGGTTTCAACGGCTGATAGATGTTTGGGTCCGATGGGTCAGCAAGAATATGCCAATCAGGGTCAAACCAATCAAACCTAACACCAACATTTAAAATTATCTCGTTGAATTCCATTTTATCCTGTATGTATGCTGAAAATTCTTTTGGATTGTTCTTAAAAAGCGTATGCGATGGCTCAGAAATATCAGGGATTCTCGTCTTGACATATGGATTTAAATCAAGAATTGGGTCCCTTGCCCTATCTTGGTCTGAAAGATCAAGCCAAAACCCCTCAAAATAAATCGTATGATACCTAAATTCAACTCCAGTTTTTATCTGATGAACCCTTGTCACTTGCGAAGTCAAATCAACTTTCCCAACATATGTGCCGGTGTTGCGATAAAAATGATCCATCTTCATTCCGCCAGCGATAAAGCTATACGGTCCGGGCTGAAGCAATAATTTGGGATGAACATATCTTGGATCGTACGGGTCTTCAAAAACATAATGGCGATAATCTTTGAAAAAGTATGAGAAACTCGCTTGATAAAATGTTGACTTGCTTAATGTGTGGTTGATTGAAATGATGTTCGTAATTCCTTTGTTAAAACGATTCAAATCCCCATCTGGATTATACTTGAAAGCAAAATCAAAATTCCGATACTTCATGAACTCATACATATAGTTGTACGACAATTTAAATGTCGGGGAAAGATGAAAAGTAAATTTCCCTTGCAGGAAAACTTTCCTATTCCAGTTCATTGGGACGAAAGCACTGTCTCCTAAACCTTGCTTTGGATTTAAACTTATAATCCATTTGTTTGGGTCTGGGTCGCGATTGTCAACTATATTCTCCGGTTTAAACTTCCTTACGCCGTAAAGCCATCCCCCGAAATAAACCCATCTGCCGTTCAAATAGAAAAATATCTTGTTTTTCAAAAGCGGTCCACTCAAGTTTCCTTCAAAATTCCTGATTGAAAGAGGATTGAATTTCTTCAAACCGGTGAAAATATCCGAATGTGTTGTGGCATGTCCCCCGAAATATGTTGTAAAACTTCCGTTAAAATTATTACCCCCGTCCTTTGTTGCTATATTAATTATCCCAGACATCGCCTGCCCATACTCGGCGTTAAATGCGCCACTTATAAGTTGAAGCTCTTGGATTGATTTTCTATCAACAGATATAACTGCGCTCCTATCATAGACATCTGTCACAGGAACACCATCAATCCAATACGCAATCTCACCGCTTCTCCCACCGCGAACATGACCTGCAACTACACCTGCTTGAATTTGCACAACTTCTTGAAATTCAGTTATCGGCAACGCCTGAATCAGTTCGCTTCCAACTATCGCAGTTGAAGCTGTCAAATCCTTTTGAACAAGTGGTCTTTCCGCTACAACCACAACCTCCTGACCTAATTCAATCACCGTTGGCTCAAGCTGAAAATCAACCCTCGTCGTAAGATCAATTGAAACACGGACATTTTCCTTAACAACGGTTTTATAACCGATTGCGGATGCTTTTACCCTGTAAACCCCAGGCGGAACATTTATAATTGTATAATTCCCGTCAAAATCAGTAGCTGCCCCAAGGTAAGTTCCTTCAACTACCACATTAACCCCAACAATTGGTTCCCCCGTTTGAGCATCGGTAACTTTACCAGCTATTTTCCCAGTGTTACCACAAATGACAAGTCCAGGGATTAAAATCAACGGCAAAATTTTTTTCAAATTCATTGATAACCTCTCCTTGTGTTTAAGGACAAGTTTTTCTTATGACAAGCTCTGGCGTGAACTTTATATGCATTGGCTTTCTATCCTTGTCGTTCATCCTTTCAAATAATTTTTCAACGGCGACTTTCCCCATTTCATACATCGGTTGTCTCACTGTCGTCAAACCGAAATCCTTCGCAAGTTCAATGTCATCAAATCCAATCACTGCGACATCGTCCGGGACTTTTATCCCGTTTTCGTTTAACGCTTCAATTACTCCAATTGCTTGAATATCGCTTGAAACAAATATAGCTGTCGGTATTCCCTTTTTCCTGTTCAAAAGTTCCATACACGAATTATACCCAGCTTCGCGTGTAAATCCATCAAGCCGTGTGTCTTTCGCCTCAACGAAAAATTCCTCGTAAAAATTTTTCCCGTAATCAGATAAAGCTTTTTTAAACCCCTCAAACCTTTGTTTGGCAGGCACACTTTCAAGCCGTGCGACGATAATTCCAATTTTCTCATGCCCAACTTCAATTAAATGTCTCGTTGCAATATAAGCCCCCTGAAAATTATCAACGCTTATTGAATCAAACTTTGGATGATATGTGTCAACTAAAACAATTGGAATACTACGCTGATTGAAGTATTTTACATAAGATTCCGGAAATTTCATTGAGAAGAAAAGAACCCCGTCAACTTTACCACGATAAGTGCTTTTCTGAAGATAATGCTCAACCTGATTGGACGGATCATTTACGCCATAAAGTACGAGGTCAAAGCCAAACTCAGTGATTTTATCCTGCACACCGCGTAAAACCTCAATGAAGA
>JAPYWO010000145.1 GCA_028276305.1 Candidatus Thermokryptus sp. | reverse complement strand
TAATGGTAGATTTGAAGCCCCCGACTACTCAGAAATTTTAATTGACTTCAGCAAAAACATAGACAGAAATTACAAAGCAGAATACATTCGCAAGGCGATACATCAATTCTCAATGTTAATCCCTGTAATTTATTATTTCACTCCAAGGGATACAGCGATAAAGATTTTAATCCTTTTGACATTCGGTTTCGTATCCGTTGACATCTTGAGATATTACAGCCCGACGATTCAGAAACTATTTTATAAACTTTTCGGCTTTATCCTCCGACAGCATGAACGCGATCATAAAATGAAAAACTTAAATGGCGCAACCTGGGTCTTCATCTCAGCGCTCGTGTGTGTGATTATCTTCCCCAAATTCATAGTTATAACTGCTTTCGCTATTTTAATCCTATCGGATGCAAGCGCAGCTATATTTGGAAGAAGATTCGGAAAACACAAGTTCTTCAAGAAATCGCTTGAAGGTACTATCGCTTTCATAATAGCATCCATTCCAGTTGTTTTGATCGCACCAAAAGTTCAAGGACTTCCAGGGGAATACATTATAACGATGGTTTCAGCCGTCGTTGGTGGAATTGTTGAAGCAGCTTCAACCGACTTAAAAGTTGATGACAACCTCTCAATCCCTGTAAGCATAGGAGCGACGATGTGGCTTTTATATTCAATTTTTTATCCAAACCTTGACCTTTATTTTTTAAAGTAAATTTCGTCATTTCTCATGAAACGGTTACTTTTCATCCCCATCGTCTCAATCCTTTTTATGTCCTGTTCACAACTTAAACCAAAAGCAACGGGCGATGAAACTGAGATAATAACTTATATTGACTCTTTGCTTTATTCACAAATTGAACAACCTCTTAAATCAACCTTTCAGCGACTTCTTTACACACCACAACCGGAAAGTTTATTTACGATTCTCCCGGAATTTCAAATCTATTCAATTGACAGATTAAAAACACGCAAAAATTTAATGTTCGTCACAACGCTTGACGATAAAAGCGAAATAGCCGGTTATGTTCTAAACCTTCTTGACCCAAAAGCAAAAGAACTTGTGGAAATTGACTCGGCTTATTTCTTCATCAAAAAAAACCTCTGGAGCAAAGGACAAATTGTCTGCGTTTTGATCTCCAAGGATAAAGAAACGCTTTTAAAACACCTGACAAAGGATAGAAACGAAATTTACATGGCTTTTAGAGAGGATTTTTTCAACCGTGAGATAGAGTCAATTTATTCCGAAGGGCATAACAAGAAAAACATTGAGAGGTATTTACTTGAAAAATACGGTTGGTCGATTTTCGTTCAACATGATTATTACTTGGCGAAAGATTCTGCGCAAGAAAAATTTGTCTGGCTGAGGAGAAGAACACCGGAGGACATGGAAAGGTTCATCTTCGTTCACTGGATTGATTCGGTTGAAAATCCATATCGTCTTTTTAATCAAGTTTGGATAGTTGAAAAAAGAAATGAAATAACGCAAAAATTCTACAGGACGACAAATGACGATGCATATGTCATAATTGCTGATGACCCAGAAAGCATAAAACATCTTTATTTCTTTCCGGTAAACTTCAACGGAAGATATGCCATAAGAGTTCAAGGTTTGTGGAGATTTAATGATTTTACAGGCGGGGGTCCTTTTGTGTCTTACATCTTCTATGACGAGAAACAGAAGAGAATTTATTTCATTGATGGCTCAATCTTTGCACCAAGGTATGAGAAAAAGAAACTAATTATTCAGATTGACGCCCTCCTTCACACCTTTAAAACCGCCAGCGAAATTGAGAGGTGATATGTAACAATCCAAGCAAAGAATCGTATTCAAACTTAGAGATAAAAAAATTTTCACAGGTATGATGAAAACGAAATTCTTTATCTTTATTTTCACAGGGATTATCTTCGCTGGCGGATTACTTTTATGTTCAAGCATTAAGACAAAGGAAATCCAGTTTGAACCGAGACAAGAGTTCAGCGACGAGATAAAAATTTCAAAGACATTTAAAGTAAAGCCGGGGTATAAACTAATTGTTGAATCGGACATCGCTGATGTAAGCGTTTTGTCGCATCAGAGCGATGAGGTAGATGTTAATTTTTACGCAAGCGGTTCATCCAAGTATTTAAAAGATTTAAAAGTTGATTTTGAAGAAGGTGAGGGCACTTTAACAATAAGGGTTAAACGCAAGAGGGAATTTAAATTTTTCAATTTTTTAAGCGAGTGGGGAGTTGAAAAAGCGGAACTTAAAATCCTCTCTCCACAGAATATAAACGCAGAGGTTAAAACAGCCGGTGGAGATGCACATTGTGAGGGGTTAAAGGGGGAAATTTCAATTTCTTGCGCTGGTGGCGATGTCAGATTAAAAAATCACACGGGGTCTGCGAGGTTAAGTTCAGCGGGCGGTGATATAATCGCAAGTGACATAAACGGAGAGCTTGAAGCAAAATCAGCTGGCGGTGATATAATCGTTCGCAAACTTTCCGGTTCAATCGTTGCGAAATCTTCCGGTGGCGATGTAAAAGTTGAACTTATCAATGCGATGGGTGAATCGGAAATCTCCACTGCTGGTGGCGATGTGACGGTTTCTGCCTCTTCAAATTTAAACGCTTATGTTGAACTTAAAGCTACTGGTGGCGATATTCAAATTGATTTTCCGATAAAATTAGAGTCCAAGACGCATTATGAGCTAAATGGATGGATAGGGAATGGTAAAACTGGGGCAAAGATAAAAATTTCAACTTCTGGGGGAGATATAGAGTTCAAAAGGATAGATGAGGAAATTTAAGCGCGCCTGGAGGGACTCGAACCCCCAACCCGCGGATCCGAAGTCCGCTGCTCTGTCCAATTGAGCTACAGGCGCCTTTGACATACATAATTTATCTCTCAAGCATCATCTTTGCAAATTCTATATCCTCTGGCGTTGTTATCTTGATGTTCTCATAAAGTCCCTCAACTATCTTAACCCTTACACCGAGACGCTCAACAAGTGAGGCATCGTCCGTCCCATAAAATGAATCGGTATATGCTTTTTTATACGCTCTCTGCAAGATAGTATAATAAAATGCCTGTGGCGTCTGCACAAGCCAAAGTTTGTTCCTGTCCAATGTCTCCTCAACAAAATTATCCCTATCCCCAATTTTCACCGTTTCTTTAGGTCTGACAGCAAGTATAGCTGCTCCCGTCTCCATACATGCAGACACGACCTCGCAAATTTTTTCACAACTAATAAAAGGTCTCACCGCATCATGAACCACAACTATTTCACTGTGATGATAAACCATCATTTGAAGAGCATTGTAAATCGAGTCCTGCCTTTCATTCCCCCCTATCGTTATTTCAACAACCTTGGTCAAATTGAATTTTTTAACCAAATGTTCAACCTCAAGCAAAATCTCAGGGGCAGTTGCTATAATTATCGCATCAACACAATCACAATTCTGAAATTTTTCAAGTGTATGAACCAAAATTGGTTTCCCAGCAATCTCTATCAATTGCTTATGTATCCCTGCATTCACACGCCTACCGTATCCTCCTGCTGGAATTATTGCGGTTACTCTCAACTCTCCTTATCACCTTTTTGTTCCTCATTCCCAAAATAATCAATATGGAAAATAAAATTCGGAAACTTCCTCGGCAAACTTATTATATTGTAAACCATTATCCCGGTTGACATCCTGTCAATCCAAGAAGAAAGAGGCCAGCCGAAATGGATGTGTATCTTTTTATCCGGCGGGGCATCATAACTAATCGTGTTCAATAATCCAACTATCATATCAAATAAACTCATCCGCGGTTGAATTGATATCCAAAAATGTCTCTGAAATTTCTTCTCCGGCTTGTCAAGTCGTGGAGAATAAAAACTAACATAAATTGAATTTGAATCAAACTGTTCTATATTCTCCCTCGGTCTTTTAAAATGAATGTGAACCTCATCTGAATCTATCTCAGCTATGGCGAAAACGACATCCATCGGGTTATCAGTAACACGCCTTATAGGAATTTCAGGCGCTCTGAACTTTGAAATTCTCAAGCCAGCTAAAATGAAAAAAATCGTCATAAAAAGCCATAACATTGCTCCATAAGGACGATGCAAGACAATATAAACGAAAATGCTCACTATGAAAATGAAAAGCACAAGCGTTCCAGTCCTTGATGTGTGATAGGTTATTTCCTTCGTCCCCATTAAATATCTGTAAATTAACAGCGAAGCGATATTTATGGCAAAACTTGCGATAAGCCCAACCGCATACATCTCCGCAAGAATTGCTTGGCTACCACTTGTTATCACGAGGATGATTGAATAAAAAATCCCATTCATTATGTGAATTCTGTAAAGCGAGCCCCTGCGATTCAATTTCATCAACCACTGGAAATTATATCTCTCACATATTTTCTCTATCAATTCCGATGACGCAACCATGGCGGTATTTACAGCCATTATAAGCGTCACGCTTGCAAGAATGCTAACGATCACGCCAAACCAATAACCGTTAACCTTCTCTGCAAATGTCGGTATCAAATCCGTCTCATGTTTTTCAAGTTCAATCCCAGATGAAAGCGCAAACAATGCAATAAGTGGCGTCACTATTCCAACCGTTAAAGCGAGAAAGATATACGCTTTCCTTATATCGTGCCAGCTTTTAACGAGCGAAGCTGTCTGAAGTACGGATTCAATCCCAGAATATGCGAGGATACAACTTCCAATACCAGCGATTAAATTTCCATACGCCTTGAAGAGCGATTCATCGTTCAAATCAGCGATAAAAAGTGAATAACTCTCATAAACTTTCGCGAAGGAATCCGAAGAAAAATTTAAAAATCCCCCGGCGATTAAATTCAAAATTACGAACGAGACGAAAATGAAAATTA
>JAPYWO010000144.1 GCA_028276305.1 Candidatus Thermokryptus sp. | reverse complement strand
ATCTCTTTTTTATTTATTCAAAGTCATGTTCAAAATATCTGGCTATCCTCTCAATGGGGAAATCATCTGTTTTTAAGGAAGACGCTTTTCGCCTTAGAAGCGTTTCAAGATTTTTGTTGAATTCCTTAGCTGAGTCATAACCGTAATGTTTCAATAAATGATTAAGCGCAATGACTTCGGCTATAACGGTTATATTTTTCCCTGGGAAGATCGGAAGCTTAACAAGTGGAATTTCAACACCAAGTATGGAGATTTTTTCTTCATCAAGTCCGGTGCGAGTATATTCCTCTTTCGGGTCCCAATCAAGAAGTTCAACAACAACCTCAACCCTCTTTTGGTATCTTATCGCTCTTATCCCGAACATATTCTTGACATCAATTATGCCAAGCCCTCTTATCTCCATAAAATGCTTCGTTATCGTATTGCAAGTGCCAATTAAAATGTTTTCACCTTTCTTGGTTATTAAAACAACATCATCAGCCACAAGACGATGTCCTCTTTCAACAAGGTCAAGCGCTATTTCGCTTTTTCCGATCCCCGATCTCCCAACGAAAAGAAGCCCTATTCCATAGACATCAACAAGGTCACCATGAACAACCGTTTGCGGTGCAAATTGATCATCAAGGAAATCGCTTATGAAATAAACAAGCTTTGTGGTCTCAAGTGGCGTCTGGAAAACAGAAACTTTCTTCTCGGTGAAAAGATCAAGGAGATTGTCGGGAAGCAAATTGTCATTCGTTATGACAACACAAGGAATTTCAAACTCAAGTATCTTTTGAATTGACTTAATCCTATCCTCTGGCGATAAACTCTGAAGATACCTTATCTCGGTGTTCCCGAAAACTTGAATCCTATTGTATGTGAAAAGCTCAACATATCCAGCAAGTGCAAGCCCTGGGCGATGTATATTTTTATCCGTTATCTTTCTAACAAAGCCGACATCCCCATTCAAAACCTTCAACTTGAACAGTTCCTTCCCCGACTCATAAAAGAAACCAACCGTGATATGCGTCTTTTTTATTTCCTTAAATTCCCTGCTAAACATTTTCTCACCTGTGTGATTTCAACTTATCTTTGAATTTTATAAGCTGTCTTTCAACCTTTGTAAGCGATTTGTCAAACGCTTTAAGTATATCCGGATCATTCGCCTTCGCTGTCAACCTGTGCTCGTATACCTTCACTATTACTTCCGCTTCTTTCAAGTGATTGTGTTTCGTATCCTGTCTTAATATAACTTCAGCGTTTATTATGCCATCAAAAAATTTGTCTAACCGCGAAATCTCCCTTTCAATATAATTTTTAATTTGATCTGAAACCTCAATGTGGTGACCTATGATCTGAAGTGCCATTGCTAATTCTCATTTTGTTTTCAAGTGTAAATATAACAATTAACTTCCGATTTGTCAATTAATTTTTCTACTTTTCCTCAACCTTCGCTTGTCCGCTTACTTTATAGACGACATAATTTTTCAAATCTTGGTCCGCTTCAAAACCATAACCCTGTAAAATCTCATTTGGTGAGGTCACCTTAACAAAAGCATCCGAGCGGACTTTGTTTCTTTCGTTGTCCCAGAAAAGACGCGTCGTCTCAACGCGCGTTCCCTCATCGGAGACAGCAACTATATTCCCATACGCCTCAAGATTTTTGGTCTTCTCGTTAACTCTACCGCTATCAGCGATCAAATACGATGTATGTTTCCCACTTTCATCATAAAAATCAACTCTAAAACCTTGATTTAAAATTGTCACATCTTGATCTTGAAATACAAGGATATGACTCGCCTTCAAAACAGCCCTTATCCTTCCTGAATCGCTAAAAACAATGGTTGCATTCCACGACTCTTGAGATGGAATTTGAACATCGGAAAGGTGAACGATTGAAGGTTTGATTTTCTCTTCACAACTTAAAAATACAAGGGCAAGGATAAAAAACATCGTTTTTATCTTCATTGCTCAAATTCATTCTCTGTTTCAGATGAACTCAATCCCGCTTTCACAAGATCGTGAATGTGAATCATACCTATGGGAAATCGCTCATCGTCAATGACAACAAGTTGAGTTATGTTGTAATGTTCCATCTCTTGAAGGGCTACGACAGCAAGCGCATCTTTCTTTATCGTTTTCGGATTTCTCGTCATGACTTCACCAGCGGTTAAGCCAAAAACATTTTCAGTCCTCTGTAGAAGTCGCCTTAAGTCCCCGTCGGTGATTATACCTACAAGTTTACCATTATCATCAACAACACAAGTTGCGCCAAGGCGTTTTGATGTCATCTCAATTATCGTCTCCTTCATAGGCGTTGAAGTGCGGACAATAGGGACATCTTTTCCTGAGACCATCAACTCCTCAACTTTAAGAAGCAACCTCTTCCCGAGATTTCCACCCGGGTGAAACAAGGCAAAGTTTTCAACTGTGAAGTTCCTCTTTTCAAGAAGAGCGATCGCAAGCGCATCCCCCATCGCAAGAGTTGCTGTAGTTGAAGCGGTCGGAGCTAAATTATACGGACACGCTTCTTCTTTAACGGAAACATTTAAAACATAATCGGAAAGACGGGCAAGCTGTGAATTTAAATTTCCAACCATTGAAATCACAGGGACACCAATCCTTTTAAAAATCGGTATCAAACGCAGGACCTCAACCGTGTCCCCGCTCTTTGAAATACAAATGACCACATCCTCCTTTCGCACAACACCAAGGTCTCCGTGAACGGCGTCCGCTGGATGAAGGTAAAGTGCAGGTGTCCCAGTTGAATTCATTGTCGCAACTATTTTCCTCGCTATAATACCCGACTTGCCAACACCAGTTATCACAACTCTTCCAGTTGACCTCAAAATTAAATCAACAACCTCTGCAAAATTTTCATCAATCCTATCTTCAAGTTCCGCAACCGCATTTGCTTCAATCCTTATAACTCGCTTGCCTATTTCAATTACATCTTTTTCTGTTTCAATTTTCTCTTTGTCCATAGATTATCACCTTTTAAACTTTCTTTTCAAAAAAGCGAGAAACCCTTTTTTCTCTTTCATCTCCTCATATGCTCCAACATCAACTTTCCCGAAAATTTTGCTGTAAGATAAAAAAGCATTGTTTATCTGCGCATCGCTGAACTTATCAATGTTTTCAAAAATCAAAGGAACATTTAATCCCCCAATCTTCTCAAAAATATCCCTTCGCTGTCTCATCAATTCGTTAAAAAAGTTTGTAACAGGAATTATGTAATTTACCCCCGAATCAATCTCGTGTAACCATATCTTCTTATCCGACGGACTTAAGACAAGTATTAAATTGCTTTCAAACTTTGAAAAAATTTTAACCTCCCTTACCGGTTTCCCCGTCGCTGGAGATGGCTCTCCCGGATTCCATCTTGAATAACTCCACCTTCTTACTTCGGTAATCTCATCAGGAATTGTGTCCCCGTTGAGATTTACAATATCAATTTGAATTTGGTTTTTATGCGGTTTATGTATTGAAATTTGAATTTTCGCCTCAAGCGTCTCTACCTGTCCAAGCGAAACAACAGGTGTGAAAAAGGATTCCTCATCTGGCAAATCCCCCACTTGACCGAGAATTAAATTATCCCCTTCAAATTTTCCATAACCAATGACAACCGATTTCTCAATAAGCGAACGATAATCCTTATAACCTGACTTTTCCGATGGCAACATCCACAGAATCCAATCAAGTTCTCTATCCGTTAAATTTCTTGGAAACTTTCCGTTTAATCTCACGCATGAGGAGAAATTTGTTTTTCAATTTTAAATGTAGCAATACCTCTTCAAAAAATCAAAACAACATTTAACTTGCTTTTTTCACAGGAATTTTTAAAAATAGAATTGAAAAACAAACTTTAAGGAGCTACTATGACACCTGAACTTGAAAAATATTGGCTTGCGGTTCAAAACATAGTCTGCAAAGTTTGCATTGATAGCGATCCATATGGAAATGGTGTTTGTAGGATTTCGGAAAAGTCAATGTGTGGAGTTAAGGAATATTTCCCAAAAATTGTGAAGATCGTTCTTTCAGTTAAAAGCGATAAAATGGATGACTATGTAAACGCTTTGCGAGAGAATATCTGTAAAGAATGTCGTGAAACGGAAGATGGTGTTTGTGAATTGAGAAATTCCGTTGAGTGTGCACTTGATAGATACTATCCGCTTATAGTTCAAGCCATAGAATCAGTTAAATCCTAATTAGTTTTTGTCTTTAATATAATTATTGGGTTAATTAGCAGTGTGGATATGTTGATAACTTTTTTGTAGAAAATAACAAAATGGGGGATTTTCAAAATTTATCTTGAAAGACAATTCTTTTTCGCTCAATTTCTGGGGTAGCGGGGTAAAATCTGACAATAACGGTATGTTAATTGAATGTGGATAACTTTAACTTTATCAACATTTTGAAGTTATCCACATCATTAAATGTGGATAACTTAATGACTTTTCAACAGCGAATCCACAGCAATTAACAACTTATCAACAAAGTTATCAACATTGCTGTTATTTTGAGTTAAATTCAATTTTTCTTCTCAATTGTTCCACGAGGTTCCTGAATTTCTCGTTCCTTTTCATTTCATCTTCAACCGATTGACAAGCGTGAATTACGGTGCTATGGTCTCTTCCCCCGAAGTGTAAGCCGATCGTTTTCAAAGATGAGTCGGTGAGTTCCTTGCAAAGATACATCGCTATTTGTCTTGCTGTAGCGACTTCTTGCTTTCTTGTTTTTGCTTTAAGCATATCCGTCGGGATTCCAAAATATTCACAAACAATTCTCTGAATCTCTTCAATTGTGACATTGACCGATGTGTCTTTGACAATTGTTCTAACGACTTCCTTTGCAAGTTCAATGTCAATTTTTCTATTTTCAAGCGACG
>JAPYWO010000143.1 GCA_028276305.1 Candidatus Thermokryptus sp. | reverse complement strand
TTGAAGGGTTCAACATCAATTTTGAAGTAGCCGTTCTCTTCCGGCTTAAGAGAACGAATTTTTTCTTCGTTTAACTTCGCAAGTGAAACGCTCGCGTATTCAAAATTTGGTTTAAATTTGAAAGAGCGAAATTTTTCAAGAGGGTTGTATAATCTAAGTATTATGCCCTTTTTGTCTTCGGCGACTTTTAGCGAGCTGAAGCAAATTCCATTGCCTTCAAAATCAATGAGAGTTTTATCGTCCATATCCTTTAGTTCTTGTTTTCTGCGGACATAGAAATTCGGGGTATGGTACAGTTCAGCCTGTTCAACGACATCTTCAAAGTCGTTGGAATTGTAGACAAGTATGCCATATTCAAACTCATGGACACCGAGGCATTGTGCCTCTGGGGTTTCATTTTTCCATCCAGCATCGCCACCAGGTCTTGTTTTAAGGTTGGACTCAGAAAGCTGTCCAACTCCTCTTAAAAGTGTTAAGGCAAGTCGTCCTGGTTTCTCAAAGGATAATTCATATTCAGGAATTCCCTTTGTAAAGATAGCTATGCCCTTCTCCGCATCTTGAACACAGACGAATCTCTGTAACACTTCAAGGTTAAGAGGTTTTTCGTAAGGGTAATCGTCCCAGTTATACTTTTTATGAACTCGCTTAACCACACAAAATTGAGAATCGGCATAACTAACATCTGTATTAATACCTGTGTCAAAAACAGCTCTTATGCGGTGATTTTTTGCTTTATTGTCAATTTTCGTTTTCACATCTACAATTTTTGAGTTATAGTTAAGGGAGATTATTGAAATTATGTTAAGGTTAATTTTCTCCCTGCTTCTTTCAACTTGCGTGGTGTATGATGGTACTAGGAAATTATATTCAACTTTAACCGCACATCTCAAAGGACCTTTTTCAATCAATTCAATATCTGGCTTAAAATCAATTGAATAGTAAAACTCATCTTTGTCGGGGAAGCAATAGTTATACTCATCGCCCGCATCACCGGATTCTTCAAATATGTTCATGTTATCAAATTCAAATCCTCTCTCTTTATCAATTATCTTTATAGAGCCGTTTTCATTGACTTTAACTTTTAGAAATTGGTTTTCAATATAAATACAACCGTACTCATCAGTGCCATAGCCAACTTTTTTCTCATAAACGGGGAAAGAATCGTTCTGGATTATGTCAATTCGCTTCCACCCGAATGGAGATAATGTTTTGACATCAAGTAAAATTTTGAATTTGTCAACGAGTATTTGATGTGGGTATTCATAGTATCCCCAAACGAGAGAATACTTTGTATCCCGATTTAATATTTGATATTCAATTTCATTCCCGTTAGAATCAAAAATTTTGAAGCCGTTGACCTGCTTCAAATTTTGGGATGGTTTAACATCCGGGTTTAATCCGACGATGACATCTTGAAGATGGAATTCAATTTCACACTCCATGACTTTATCCTGTTCAAAAGGAGAAAGGTTAAAGACGAAAATATGTTTATCATCCTTGAAAAATTTGCTGTTATATGGAATTATATCATTTGTCGTTTGGAAAGAGAGTGCATCTGTTATCTCGTCAATTTTAAGATATCTGACCAACGCTTCATGATACACTCTGTCAACTGCTGTGCCATTGATTGTGTCGTGGTCTTGATTTTGCAGGCAATATAACCAAGCTAATTTTATAAGCTCGCTTCTATCTTTACCGGTGAGTATAAATGAAATTGCGTTCAGGGGCTCAAGGAGTTTTTCAAGTTTAATTTGGGCTAAATAATTTTTTTGTTTTACATAAATTCTTGATGAGGCGGTTCCCCCGATAACTGCGAAAGCGTGCCTTAGTCCAAATCTCGTCTCCCCGCGATGTTTCGGAAGTTTCTCAATGTCAATTTCAGATTTGACGCAGTTAGCGAAATTTTCAAGTGTTGAATGGATGAACTCAAAGTCAGGGTATTTACTTTTCAAAAGTTTTAACGCTTGGGTGATTTTAAAGTCGGGGAAATGATGGTCACCGCCATTTAGGATAAGACGATGGTTTGTGTTTGCTCTCGCATCAATTTCAGCCCTTAACCGTTCAAATCGTTTAACGATCGTCTCTTCATCGTCCATCGCGAAATAACCAAAGCTGTAGCCATCTTTCGGAAGATGAAACATCAGGACTTTACTCCCGTCGGGCGCTTCCCAAATATACTCTGAGGATTCCTGTCCTGGTTCTCCACCAAACCCACGGTATATCACGGCGGTTTCAATATCAAAACCATTAAGTATTTGAGGCATTTGTGCTATATGACCAAACTGGTCGGGTATGTAGCCGATCATCATAGGTTTACCGAATCTCTGAGCCATTTGAATACCGATCATTAGGTTTCTTATATGTGATTCACCGCTTGGCAGGAACTGATCAATTTGAATATACCAAGGTCCAATTGATAATTTGCCGTTCTGAACTAAACTTTTCAGTTTTTCAAAATTTTGCGGTTTAACATCAAGGTAGTCCATAACCATTTGCATTTGTCCATCAGTCATGAAGTGTCTAAAATCTGGATCGGTTTCAAACAAGTTAAAAAGTTCATCCCAAAAATCAACCAACATAACTCTATATTCTTCAAATGATAGAACCCATTCCCTATCCCAGTGGGTTTGTGAGACAAAGTGATAAGTGATCTTTTTAGTCATTGTCGTTATCAATTTGATATTTCATTACGAACTATTTCAGCTCCTTGGGTCATTGCACAAAGTTTTGCAAAAGCTCTATTTCTGGGCATAAATTTCATACCACAATCAGGCGAAAGCCAGACATTTTCAGGTGGTATAACATCAAAAACCTTTCTTATCCTCTGGGCAACTATTTCTGGAGTTTCAACATTTGGGTCTTTCACATCAATTACGCCAACGACTATTTCCTTATTACGAGTTCCATATTTTTTGAAAAGTTCAAGCGGTTCTGCATTATTAACAGCAAACTCCAAACTCAGTTGATGTGCATTTACATCAAGTAGAGCTGGGAAAAGATCTGCATATTGCCCTTTGAAAAGTCGTTTCAATTGATAGTTTCCATAGCACACATGTAGACAAAATTTAGCGTCAATTCCATCTATCATCCAGTTAAAAATTTCAACCAACCAAGGTAAATCTTCTGGATAACCAACCCAGACGGGTTCATCAATTTGAATTAATTTACAACCAGCGTCGACCACTTCAATTATTTCCTCCCTTAAAATTTCAGCGAGGTCCTTTATCAATTCCTTCTCATCTTTGTAGTATTCATTCGTCGCTCTTTTTGCCAACATTTGAGGACCTGTGATGGTAACCTTTGTCTCTTTGCTCGTATGCTCTTTAAGGAATTTCCAATGTTTTGCAACGCCGATACTACCAATTCTTTTCACCTTATCAAAAATTATCGGGTCAGGCATTTGTATAGATGGGTCAAAATTTCCAATTGGTTTCATTTTACCATCATTTTTGAAGCCATAAATTCTTTTAGTGAAGAAATATACCATCGTTTCTCTTCTTAATTCACCATCTGTAATCACATCAACCCCTGCGAGTTCCTGGTCTTTTATGCATGATTTCACAGCATTATCGTGAGCTTCTTCAAGTTCTTCATCTGTTATTTTTCCTTGCTTGTGAAGATCTCTTACGATTTCAAGCCATTTCGGAAGCGAGTAACTACCGACGACGGTTGTTTTTAAGAGTTTTGTTTCCATTTGGTGTTGTTTTGCCTTTGTGGGTAAAAATTTGAAACCCGCCCGCAACTCGGGCGGGTCTGAGGAAGTTACTTTAACCCGATGCCAACTGTTATCCTATGAACGCTGTCAAGAATTTTCATTTGGGTGAAAGCATAGTCAAAGCTGAATTTATAATTACCGAATTCAATCTTTGCTCCAACGCCAGCGGAGAACCCTTCAATGGTCGTCTCAATTGGGTCGCGCCATGAAGTCCCCTTATCTTTTGTCCCAGAGTAGTTAAATTTGTATCCAAATCTCGCCGAGATCAAATTCAAAGCATCAAACTCAACACCAGTGAAGAAAAGTTGGGGCAGGTCCTGTGGCTGAACGACATCAATGAATAACCTACCCGTAAAGCTTTTCTGGAAGGTGTAGAACAATGATGTCCCTATGGAGAAGGAAAGAGGAATAGGCGATGCGATGTCGTAGTATTTTATATCTGAGCCGAGGTTTGAGAGACGAGCTCCAATGTTCCAGAAGTCCGTGATCTTGTAATTTGCACCAAGGTCAATTGCAAACGCATTCGCACTCAAATCATCAATTCGTTCATTTAGGTATTTCAAGTTAAAGCCAAGCGATAGCAAATCGGTGACATTTCTTGCGTATGATAGAATAAGGGCGAAATCGCGAAAACTGTATGTTGCGGATGTCTGTTGATCAATTTGTAAATAAGCTAGGTCTGGTGGAAGTAGGTCCCTATCAGCGCTTATACCGCTCAAGCCGAAGCTTATTATTCCGATTCCAATGTTCCCAATTCCTTTTAAATTGTAGACGGCTCCGACTGCCACTTGATTAATGTCCGCTATCCACCTGTTATATGTAAATGAGACAGCCAATTTTTCGTCCGATAGAACAATCCCAGCAGGATTCCAGAATATCATATTTGGGTCGCCTTTTATAGTTGTTGCTGCAGAGCCAATTCCAACTTGTCTTGCGCCAACGCCAACTTTAAGGAAGGCAAGCGAATTTATGCCGGATTTTCTAACTTGGGCTTGAATGCTTGATAGGGTTATCAAGATGACCGAGATAATTATCGCTGTTTTTCTCATTTTTAAACTCCCTGTTAATTTTTATCTTAAAATTGCAAAGTAACCAACTTGTTTACCACCTTCATATTCAACGACATAGATGTAAAGTCCATTTGCAACCTCAATTCCATCCTTTGAGAACA
>JAPYWO010000142.1 GCA_028276305.1 Candidatus Thermokryptus sp. | reverse complement strand
TGACAAATTTAAAAAATTTTTCACCGGTAGTTATGTTTTCCTCAATCACCTCAGTCCCCGTTATATCGCTTGGCATTAAATCGGGCGTAAATTGTATTCTGCTGAACTTCAAATCAAGAACTTGGGCGAGCGTTTTTATAAGCAATGTTTTCGCAAGCCCGGGAACGCCAACCAAAAGACAATGCCCACGAGCAAAAAGAGCCACCAACAATTCCTCAATTATCTTATCCTGCCCGACAATAACCTTGGCGATTTCGGACTTGATTTTTTTATATGCCAAATTTAATTCCTGAACGATCTCAACATCGCTTTTATTTCGCACTTAAATTCTCTCCAAATATGTTTTTCATTCAATTTTGTTTCCGTCGGCGTCATAAACAACAACTGGACCGAATTTCTCAAGAACTGGCTTTATCTGTTTTGAATTCCCAGAAACAACGATCAAAAGTTTATCCGGATGTAGATATTTCCTCGCCGTCTCCTGTATATCCTTTGCGGTTATCTTTTTTACCTCTTCCCTAAACCTGTCATAAAAATCCTTGGGCAAACCGTATATTTCAATCGTCATAACTCTTGAAGCCACCTGTGCTGGGGTTTCAATTTGCAACGGGAACGAACCGACGATGTAATCCTTCGCCATCTTCAATTCATCCTCTGGAACTGGCTCGTCAATTATCCTCTTTAGCTCCCTGATTACCTCAGCGATTGATGAATCCGTCACCTCATTTCTGACATCCGCTGAGACGATGAAAGGTCCGGGGTAAATCCGCGCGTCAAAAAAGCTACTAGCCCCGTATGTATATCCGTGTGTCTCCCTCAAATTCATATTTATCCTTGAATTGAAATATCCCCCTAATAAAGTGTTAAGCGTATAAACCTTGACATAGTCCTTGTTCTTCCTGTCAATCCCAAGATGACCGATCCTTATCGCTGACTGAACCGCCCCCGGCTTATCAACTATGACAACTTTCGTTTGATTCACATCTTTAACCGTTTGGAATTCCTTGTGCGGATTTTTTCCCTTCTTCCATCCACCGAAGTATTTTTCAACAAGTGGCAATGCTTCGGAAGGAGTTATGTCCCCAGCAAAAATGATAAACGAATTGTTCGGTATGAAATGCGTTTGATAAAACTTAACAAGGTCATCCCTTTTCATCTTTTGGATTGATTCCTCGTTCCCGCCACTTTCATTTGCATACGGGTGCCCAGCGAACAATTCTTTTGAAAACCTCACACCAGCAAGATAGCCCGCTTCCGCCTTTGATTGTTTTATTGACGCAAGGCGCTGTGTTCTAACCCTTTCAATCTCCTCCTCAGGAAATGTCGGATTCAGAACGACATCTTGAAGTATGTCAACCCCAACACCAAGATATTTCTTCAAAACAAGGACGCTGACATTTGTAGCATCCCAGCTAGCTGTTGCGTTCAAAGAACCACCGACGAAATCAATCTCCTCCGCTATCTGTGTTGCATTCCTTGTCTTCGTACCCTTTGTCAAAAGCTCCGCGGTCACACTTGCAAGACCGGGTAATTCACCATCATAAGTTGAGCCACTTTTAACAACAAAACTAACATAAACGATCGGCTGTTCATGATTTTCAATCACGATGACTCTAAGTCCGTTCGGAAGCGTTTTCTCATAATATGACGGAAATTTAACCTTGCTTTCAGGACCTGGTTTAGGTGGTTTAGTTCTGTCAATTTTCTCCTGTGAGTTTGAAACCGTTGATAAAAGTATCACCATGAAAAGCATCCCTATTTTTTTCAACATAACTTTTCCTCCAAAATTTGTTGACTAAATTTAATTTGCTTTTGGTAGATAATGCAAAATCACCCTGTTATTTGAAGTTAAATACTTTTGGGCAACTCGCTTTATATCTTCAACCGTAACTTTTCTATACTTGGCTATTTCCGTGTTTATCAGACCAGCGTCTTTGAAAAATGTGTAATAATGCGCAAGCAAATCCGCCTTGCCTTGAACAGTTTGCCTCGCTGAGACAAGCGCCGACTCAATTTTGTTCTTCGCCTTTTCAAGCTCTTTTTCATCAACGCCATAATTTTTTATCTTTTCAATTTCCTCATCAATCACCTTCTCAAGCGTATCGGAACTAAACCCAGGGTTTGAAATAGCGTAAACCAAAAACAACCCGGGATGTTCTCTGACATCTGCGAATGTCTCAACCTCATTTGCAATTTTATCCCTGTAAACAAGTCGTTGATACAACCTTGAACTTTCACCGACAGAAAGTATATTTGAAAGAAGTGCCAAAGCATATGAGTCGGGATTCCCTTCCTCTGGAATTCTATAACTCATAAATACAGCTGGAAGAGGTGCATTTACATCTTCAACGACTTCCCTGACTTCGCCATCAATTGGTTCATCAAAAGGAGATGGTCGCGGAATTTGTTCGGGTCCTTTTTTGATCTCCCCGAAATACTTTTGAACAAGTTCCTTTGTCCTTTCAATATCAATATCCCCAGCTATGACAAGAACGGCATTGTTTGGGACATAAAATGTCTCGTAAAACTCACGGACATCATCCATACTTGCATTATCAAGATGTTCCTGATAGCCAATCACAGGCCATCTATACGGATGTTTTTTATAGCTTTTCTCCGAAATTTTAATCCAAGCTGAACCATAAGGTCTATTCTCATACCGCCAACGCCTTTCCTCCTTAACAACTTCCCTTTGTGTCTTCAAACTTATCTCCTGAATTGAGAAGCCAAGCATCCTGTCAGATTCAAGCCAAAGCGCAAGTTCAAGATAGTTTGAAGGCAAAACCTCGTAATAATTCGTCTTATCCTCCGTCGTGTAAGCATTATCATAACCTCCCGCCTGCGTTATGTACTTATCAAATTCACCCCTCTTCACATTCATTGAACCATCAAACATCAAATGTTCAAACAAATGGGCGAATCCCGTTTTATTTTCCTTTTCGTTTTTTGAGCCGACATGATAGCATATATTCACAGCAACTATCGGCGTGGAATGATCCTCGTGAAGTATAACATGAAGTCCATTATCAAGTGTGAATTCAACAAAATCAACCTTACCTTCGCTCTGAGGATAAATTTCAATCGGCTTAAACGCCATTACGCTCATAATTAAAGCCAATGTTAGTTTTAGATTTTTCATCGCAACTCCCCATTATTTTCAAATTACGCTTTTGAAAATTTCCTCAAGTTCAACTTCAAAACCTTGGATTATTTTTGAGCTGGCTTTCCCTGTTTCATAACCAAAAAAGTGAAGTTTAAACTTTCCACCTTCAAGCGTGAAAATTTGAATCGCTTTATTTGCCGGATCAACAATCCAATACTCCTTCACCCCAAACTTTTCATAAATTTCCTTCTTGACATTCATATCGTTATAAATTGAAGATGGCGAGATTATCTCAACCACGAGGTCAGGCGCCCCGAAAATTGCCTTCTCCTTCAAAATCCCAAAATTATCCCTTGAAACAAAAACTATATCCGGCTGAAAAACATTTTCCTCACTTAACACGACATCAACAGGCGCATAATAAACAACGCCGAGGTTTTTCTCCCTGACATAATTCCACATCAAGTATTCAAGATTCCTTGATATATCCTGATGAAACAAATTCGGTGCTGGAACCATAAAAAGCTCTCCGTTAATTATTTCATACCTTTTCTCATCTGGAAGTTTAAGGTAATCTTGATAAGTCCAGCGCTTTGCCTCCGTTTTGACCATCTCCTGACCCATATATTCGCCCAATTATTTTGAAGTTTTTTGCTCCTTTGGAAGATAATAAAGCACAACCGAATTTTCAGGTCTAAGATACTTAACCGCCGAATCGCGAATTTCCTCCCGGGTGATGGAAAGAATTTTGTCAAGCTCGTGATTTATCTCGTCAGTGCTTCCGTGTATAACATAGTAATGAGCGAGTTGATCCGCCTTTGATAAAACAGTTTGATAGTTTGAGAGCGTTTGTGATTCGGTTTGATTTTTAACCTTTTGAAGCTCTTTTTCAGTGATTAACTCCCGATGAATTTTTTCAATTTCATTCCATATCTCTCTTTCAACTTCTTCTGGCTTGTGACCGATTGAGCAGTAAGCGTCAATTTTGAATACCCCAGCATCTTCCATGCCTATCGCATAAACATTAACATTTTGAGCTATCCTCTTCTCATAGACAAGTTTTTGATAAAGTCGCGAACTCCTACCCGAACCAAGCACATTAGCAAGAAGATCAAGCGCATAAAAATCCCTTTCACCATCTTTAGGTATCCTAAAAGCGATGAAAACAGCGGGTAATCTAACATTGTCATAAATCGTATCTCGTACTTGCTGTGTTAAAGGTGGTTCCACAACATTCGGTCTTTTTATCTCATACTTCCCCCTTGGTATATCACCGAAGTATTTCTGCACGAGATTTTTTGTCTTTTCAACATCAATATCACCCGCGATCACCAAAACCGCATTGTTCGGAACATAATAAGTATCAAAAAATTTTTTAACCTCTTCAAGTTTCGCAGCGTTTAGATGTTCCATATAACCTATGACAGGCCACCTATACGGATGCACCTTAAAAAGCCGTTTGAATGTCTCCTCCCATTGCGTTCCATAGGGACGATTGTCAACCCTCCATCGTCTCTCCTCCTTAACAACCTCACGCTGATTGTCAAGGTTTTCCTGATTGACATTTAAGCTCATCATCCTGTCGGATTCAAGCCACAGGACAAGCTCAAGTTGATTTGATGGGACAACTTGAAAATAATTTGTTCTATCCCAATTGGTTGAACCGTTAAAAGTACCCCCCGCTTTCTGAATGTAAGCCATATGTTCGGCTTTTTTAACATTTGCGGAGCCCTGAAACATCATATGCTCAAAAAGATGTGCAAACCCTGTCCTTTCCGGGTCTTCATTTTTTGAGCCAACATGAT
>JAPYWO010000141.1 GCA_028276305.1 Candidatus Thermokryptus sp. | reverse complement strand
CGGCTTATAAAACTTTGACGAGTTTCTGATTTCCTCGGACGGAAAATTCAACGAACCAAGAAAAATCAACAAAACACCAATTATCAACAAGCCCTCAATCAGCCCGATAAAAGCACCAAGTATATTATCCGTAATTTCAACGAAAACAGAAACATTCTTCAAAAATCTCGCAATCAAAGTCGCAACCAATATACAGGCGACAAATATCAAAAACATCGCAAAATAAGGTGCTATTTCAGCTGAAACGCCGAAATCTTTAAGAAATTGAGCGACTTTAAAATTATATCTAACGCCCAACCATATCCCAGTGACAACTCCTGCAAGCCCGAGCACCCTACTTAAAAATCCTTTTCTGAAACCGCGATACACAAAAATTGCTATTATTCCAAGTATAACATAATCAAGCCAATTCATTTACAAGCCGAGTTTTTCTTTGACTATCTTTTGAACGAGTGAGCCATCCGCTTTCCCTCTCAATTCCCTCATAACTAATCCCATCACCTTACCGAAGTCCTTTTGACCCACAGCGCCAGTTTCTTGTATTATCTTTTCAACGAATCCTCTTATTTCTTCCTCAGACATCTGCTTTGGAAGATATTCGTTCAAAATTTCAAGTTCTCTCTTTTCTTTCTCAGCAAGGTCAATTCTTCCGCCTTTCTCAAAAAGTTCAATCGCTTCTTTTCGCTTCTTTATCTCAGATTTTATAACTTGAATTTCATCTTCTTCTGTTAACTCCTTTCCTTCACCTTTCCTCTCAATCTCCCTGCGCCTAAGCATCGTCTGAAGCATTCTTACAACTTCAAGCCGAATTTTATCCCCCGACTTCATCGCATTTTTTAAGTCCTCGCTTAACTTTTCCCTCAATCCCATTTTAAAATTCCGTTTTTGTTTTAAAATAAAAAAGGCAGGCTCACATAACGAACCTGCCTCATAAAATTTCAAAACAAATTATTGAAAAACCTGCGCATAAATGCATTACAACTTTTGCAAAGTTGAATAATTAATTCTCAAAGCGTCCGCCTTCCTGAGGCGCTGTTGAATATCAATGACGATTCCCATCCTTGACTCGCGGTCAATCCTAAGCGAAACGATAACATTTGGATTCTCCTGCCTCTTCCTATACATGATGTCAACGATGTCATCAAGTTGAACGATATTATCGTCAACCTGGATTCTACCGTCCCTACCAACCCAAATATAAGAGACAAGACGCTTGTTTTCAATCTTCTCAATAGCTTTTGCTTCGGGCAAAATGTATCTTACTTTGACATCGTAAACTTTTATTGTCGTTGTCACCATAAAAAACAAAATTAGCTGAAAAATCACATCTGGCAAGGATGCAGTTGGAACTCTCGGCTTCATCTGCCCGAACTTTTTCTGAAATTTCATCTCTTTCTCCTCACAATTTTTTATTTAACTTCCTCCGGCTCAGCAATTGAAATACGAATTGGGATTGCCTTCTTCACTTCCTCCTGCTGATCGCGGTTGAGGTCTTTGAAAGATTTCCCATATGTTCTCAAAGAGTACTCTTCACGCAAATCATTGTAAGCAAGTTTCAATTCATCAAGGACTTCAATATATCGGCTGTAATTCGTCTCCCTGTCGGTTTTTATTGAGACGATAAGTTTCGGATTTTGCTTGATTTTATTCTTTATCGTCTCCCTTATCTGTGGAATTGTAATTAGCTCACCATCAAGAAGAACCTCACCAGCAGCATTTACAAGGAGCTTCGCGATGTCACTTTGTTTAACTTTGACCTGTTCAGTCGTTTCAGCAGCAGGAGGAAGCACAAGCCCTATCCCAGTATCAACATCAAATGTTGTCGCAACCAAGAAAAAAATCATTAACTCAAACGCTATGTCCGCCATTGAAGCGGATGGAATCTCCGCCTCTACTCTTTGTCTTCTTTTAAGCATAAGTTATTTAAAAACTTTTATTTTGATGGATTCTTTACCTCACTTGCGGTAACCTTCTTTCCCGCTTGCATAGCTGCAAGAGCATCAATAAGCTCAATTGAACTTTCTTCCATGTCAACCACAATCCTATCAACCTTAGCGACGAAATAGTTATAAAATGTTTGCAAAATCATAGCTACGACAAGACCGAAAAGCGTTGTCAAAAGTGCTATTGAAATACCACCAGCAACTATTTCTGGGGAGATGTTTTTCGCTTCTTTAATTGAGTCAAAAGCGACGATCATTCCTTGAACTGTTCCAGTGAATCCAAGCAAAGGCGCAAGCGATATGAAAAGCGAAAGCCAGACAAGTCCTCTCTCAAGGAAAGCCATCTCAACGCCACCGTAAGCGATGATCGCTTTTTCTGCTGCTTCAATTCCCTCATTTGCCCTTAAAAGTCCCGCTTGGAAAATGCTCGCAACAGGTCCTGGGGTTTTCTGACAAACTTCAAGCGCCTTCTCAACGCCACCCTCATCCAATGCCTTCTTAACCTCATTTAAAAATTTCCTCGTGTTAATGCTTGCCTTGGAAAGCGAAATCCACTTCGCTATGCTTAAACCCAACCCGATGATCAAAATCGCAAGGATTGGATGCATGAAGAAACCACCCTCAATATACTTCTGAACAAGAATATTCGCTATCTCCTCAACGAAACTACCTTTCTGCGGTGTCGCCTGAATCAAAAATGCTAATACGACTTGAAGTGACATGCTTTAACCTCCAAATTTTTAGTTTTTATTTTTGATTTTTCATTAACTAAAATTCAAACGCTTGGTTCAATAATAATAAATAAATTTCTCAAAATCAAGATTTAATCCCTCCATTGAACCTTTTCAATATTTTTCCCATCAGACCTAAAGACACCAGCGCCTTCCTCATCCGTCCTGTGAATCCTACTCCCAATCAAATTATACCGCCTCAAAACTATATCCGAAGGATGATTATACTTATTATACTTCCCAACCGAAATCACAGCCCAAGTCGGTTTAACCTTCAAGACAAATCCGGGTGAACTGCTCGTCTCACTTCCATGATGTCCGACTTTTATCCAATCGCTCTTCAAAAATGTATCATAAATTTTCATCATTGAATCCTCTGCCTCTTTCTCAGCATCTCCCATGAAAAGAAATGAATTACCACCGTATTGAATTTTTATCACAACCGAGGAATTATTCACTTTATGCCCAGCTCCATATCTATCTTCATCGTTATCACCCTTAACAAATGGTTCTGTTGGATGAAGGACATAAATCCTTGCGTCTTTTGACAGCTCAATTTTATTCCCAGCCCTTACGACTATATGCCTTATGCCTTTGCGATTTATTACATCAAGATATCTCCTGTAAATCTCCGAACCATAATTCAACCCGTTGTCTATCACCGCACCGACTTCAAAATTTTCAAGTATATACGGAATTCCACCGATGTGATCATTGTGTGGGTGCGTCACTAAAACCGCGTCAATTTTATTTACACCTTTCTTCCTCAAGAATGGCTCAATCACCCTTTGACCCGGGTCAAAATTAAATGTTTTATTTCCGCCGTCAATTAAAATATTTTTCCCATCTGGGAATTGCACAAATATAGCGTCACCCTGCCCGACATCAAGAACTGTGACTTCAAAGCTTTTAAAACTTTTCCGCTCAAAAAATATCCCGTCAGAGAAAAAATAAACATAAATGTTCGCAACAATCAAAACGGCGAAAGCGATTCTTTTCATCATGCCTTTAGATTTTATTTTCAAAACCAAAAACAAAGATAAATAAACCAAAGCAATTGAAAAAAGGACATCGCTTCTTGCCTCAATATAAGCGAAGGGAATTTCAGCGAAAAATTTAGCCAACGACAATGTCAAATTTAAAACAAACCAAGTCGCATTTGCGAAGACATCGCCAACAAAACCAGATATCGGATAAGATATGAGCATCGCAAATCCGAGCGGTACAGCAATCCCAACGAGAGGAACGATGAAAACATTTGCAATGACTGAGATAAATGAAATTTTGTTGAAATATGAAACCGTGAACGGTAAAGTCAAAATCTGTGCGCTCAAAGATACGAAAAATAAACTTAAAACTTTTTGAAGCAATGCATAACTTGACATCAAAGGCAAATTTGAAACGAACTTAAAAATCCTCGGATAAAAATAAACAATTGAAGCGACAGCGGAAAAAGAAAGTTGAAATCCCGGGTGAAAAATTTGCTTTGAATCAAAAAGCAAAATTAAAATGGCAGAAAATCCGAGCAAATTGAAAATATCTACCCTTCTTTCAATTCCAACCCCGATCAAAAAAATTGACGCCATTATAACAGCCCTAACGACAGATGGAGGCAACCCCACAACAAAAGCATAAATGATAAGCCCAAATATGGTTAGAAAAACCCTTAACAACAATCCAACCCTCAAGAAACTTGTCAGAGCGAAAAACATTGAAGAAATTATCCCAGCGTGAAGACCTGAAACAGCAAGTATGTGATATGTTCCCGTGTCAATGAAATACTGGCGAACTTCCTTAGGCATCTCACCTTTATAGCCGAGGATAAGACCCTTCAAAAATGACGCCTCAACTGATGGCATAACCCTGTCAATCAAATTAAAAACCTTCAAGCGAATTTTAAAAGCAACGCTTTTTAAAAATTCAATCGGTTGGGACAAACTTGGTTTAAATTTTTCAACCACCTTAACATGGCTTAAAATGTATGATAAAAACACAGCGTCAATGTCGTGTATCTTAAGATATCTGCCAAAGTCAAATTCCTCCGGATTGCGCGATCCTATTGGTTTTTTCAAAACTCCAATTACCTCAACCTTATCCCCATAGTCAACACTCGGAAAAACATCAAACGGTGATTTACCTCTTCTGACCGAAACAAAAACATCACCTGAAACATCTATCTCCCTATCCTGGACAAAAATTTTATCAGAGCGAATTATAAAATTCGTTCTATTATTTTTCACCTCTGGAAGT
>JAPYWO010000140.1 GCA_028276305.1 Candidatus Thermokryptus sp. | reverse complement strand
TGTTGAGGACAATTGATGACTTAAAAGAGGCAATTTATCATGGTGCGGTGAAAAGATTGAGACCCAAGGCGATGACTGTCTCTGCGATAATAGCGGGGCTTTTGCCGATAATGTGGAGCCACGGAACGGGAGCTGATGTGATGAAGAGAATAGCTGCACCGATGGTCGGCGGGGTTGTAACAAGTTTTATACTTGAGTTAATTGTTTATCCAGCGATTTATCTTATTTGGAGAAGTTGGAGTTTGAGGAGGGAAATTGAAAAAGAGTAAGTGGAGGGAAGATGAAAAAACAAAAAATTTTATTTCCGTCGCTTTTCACTTTTCTTTTTACTTTAACAGCGGAGAAGGATACCTCAATGGCTGAAAATATGTGCGGGATGATGATGAGCAGTAAAAACATGATGAAGATGATGAGAAAGATGATGCAGAAGAAGGAAATGAAGAATGAAGGACATTTTCCCAGGGGCGTCGTTTTTTAAAAAATCAAAAGGAGGTTTAAAAAATGTTTAAAGATCCCATCTGCGGAATGGAGGTAAGCGAAAGTGAGGCGACTTTTAAGTATGAGTATAAAGGGAAGACATACTATTTTTGTTCTCTTTACTGTAAGGAAGAGTTTGAAAAGGAACCCGAGAGATACATTCAAAGAAGGGAAGAAAATACTTCTAATGAAGAAAGCTAACAGAATGATTGAGCGCTGAAAATTTATGCTTAGAAAATAGCTTATAGGTATAATTGCTTTAATTTTGGTTCTGATAACTGGCTTTTACGGTGGAATTCTCGCGCATGGTTGATCTTTCTTTTTAGAAATAAATTGGAGATGGTAAAATGATATATCAAAAAGTTCATCCCATAGCCCTTGGAATTGGGCTTGGTTTTATTGAGGGTTTTGCGATATTTCTTGCAACTTTGATTCTCGTCTTACAGGGTGAAGGTGGGAGCGCTTTCCTTAGCAAACTTTTCCCATTTTATGAGATAAGTTTTATTGGTGCGTTTATAGGTTTGATTGAAGGGTTTATTGATGGGTTTATCGGCGGTTTTGTTTTCGCTTTTGTTTATAATTTTTCATTGAGAATTTTTGCCTTTAAAGGCAAATCAAAAAGTAATGGGTGGGGAAATTTATGAGGTGCAAAAATTGCGGTTTTGAGGTAATTCAAGGGACTAAATTTTGCCAGAACTGCGGTGAAAAAATTGAGAAGCGTTACAGGTGAACAAATGAAGTTAAGATTTGCCAATCGTTGTCCCCACCTTAAATTTTTTCTTTTTCACTAATTTTGCTAATTTAACATTGAACGAAAACAAAAATAAGGATTGGTCATGTGGTTATCAAAATTATCGGGGCTTTTGATATTTGATTTTAACTTGGTTTTCACCTTTTTAAACACCCTCAAATGTTGCCCTCCTTGTTGTATGTAGATTCACTTCTCTTTTCATTCTTCCTCTTTTATTGTGGTTAAACATATTTTAAAAAAACAAAAATTTGCCCTATCATGCAATTTTATCAAAACATACTTGAAGTGGTTGGGAACACACCACTTGTAAAGTTAAATCGCATTACGGAAGGGATAAAAGCTACAGTACTTGCAAAGCTTGAATTTATGAACCCAGGTGGCAGTGTCAAGGATAGAATAGCTGTGTATATGGTGGAGAAAGCAGTTAAGATGGGTTTATTGAAACCCGGTGGAACTATCATTGAAAGCACATCCGGGAACACTGGTATAGGACTTGCGATGTATGCTGCGGTCAAGGGTTTTAGGGCAATCTTTACGATACCGGATAAAATGAGCCAGGAGAAAATAAATCTTTTAAAGGCCTATGGTGCTGAGGTAATTGTTTGTCCGACGAATGTTCCGCCAGATTCGCCTGATAGTTATTATGAGGTAGCGAAAAGAATAGCAAGGGAGACACCGAATTCTTATCTTGTCAATCAATATCATAACGAAGATAATGTTGAAGCTCATTACATGAGCACAGGTCCAGAGATATGGATGCAAACGGAGGGAAGGATTGATTATCTTGTTGCTGGGGCTGGCACCGGTGGGACAATCTCTGGAGCAGGTAAGTTCTTGAAGGAGAGGAAACCAGATGTGAAGGTTATAGCGGTTGATCCGATCGGCTCAATTTATCACGATTGGTTCAAGTATAAAAAAATAAGCGAACCGAAAATTTACCTTGTTGAGGGAATTGGTGAGGATATGCTTTGCGAGACGATGCATTTTGAAGTGATTGATGATATAATTCAGGTAAGCGATCAAGAATCTTTCTTGATGGCGAGGCGTCTTGCAAAGGAAGAGGGGATACTTGCAGGTGGTTCAAGCGGTGCTGCTGTTTGTGCTGCACTTAAATTAGCTAAGGACTTGCCTCAGGATAAAGTTGTCGTTGTCATTTTGCCCGATACGGGCAGAAATTACATAAGTAAGATATTCAATGACGATTGGATGAGAGAAAAGGGTTTCGTCATTTAAAATAAACTTGACTAAAAAGCCATGAAATTTAGCACTATGACAATTCACACTGGGGAGGAGCCGAACTTTGAAAGGGGGTTCGGCGATGTGGTTGTGCCAATTCATTTAAGTTCAACATTTGCAAGGAAAGAAATTGACAAACCAACGGGCGGTTATGAATACTCCAGAACTGGAAATCCAACAAGGGATGCCCTTGAAAAACGGCTTGCAGCTTTGGAAGAGGCGAAATTTGCCCTCGCTTTCTCCTCAGGGATGGCAGCTGAAACAACGCTGGTCTTAACGATTTTAAATTCAGGTGACCATGTAATTGCTTTTGATGACCTTTATGCCGGGACAAGGCGATTGTTTGATATTTTCAGTAAAAACTTCGCAATAGAGTTCACATATGTAGATGCGACAAATCCCGACAATGTTAAAAATGCGATAAGGCGAAATACAAAGTTAATATGGCTTGAGACGCCGACAAATCCTTTGATGAAAATTTGCGATATAAAAGTAATTACGGAGATCGCAAGGGATAAGGGGGTTTTGGTTGTAGTTGATAACACATTTGCGACGCCGTATCTTCAGAAGCCGTTGCTTTTGGGGGCTGATATAGTTGTTCATAGCACAACAAAATTTATCAACGGACATAGTGATTCAGTTGGAGGTGCGATTATGCTGTCGGATGAAAGAATTTATGAGAAGCTTAAATTTAACCAAAACGCTATCGGTGCAATTCTTTCTCCATTTGATTCATATCTTGTTTTAAGGGGGACAAAAACGCTTCATTTACGTATGGAAAGGCACTGCCAGAATGCGATGAAGATTGCCCAGTATCTTGAATCACACCCAAAAGTTAAAAGGGTTTATTATCCGGGTTTAAAAAGTCATCCTCAACATGAACTTGCTAAAAAACAAATGCTTGATTTTGGAGGTGTTTTATCTTTTGAGATTGACTCTGATATAAGAGGGGTTCGCAGATTTCTCGGAAGCTTGAGAATTTTCGCCCTGGCTGAAAGTTTAGGTGGGGTTGAATCTTTAATTGAACATCCAGCAACGATGACACACGCTTACCTTTCAAAAGATGAAAGGGAAAAAATCGGTATTAAAGATACATTGATAAGAATTTCCGTTGGGCTTGAGGATATTGACGATCTAATTGAAGACCTTGATAGAGCGTTTGATTCAATTTAAAAATAAAGGGGCGTCATTATGACGCCCCAATTCTTTTATTTTTTACCAAATGGGAACACAAATGAAACCCTCGGTTCCACTCTCTTTTGAACCTTGTATTTTGTTCCGTTGTCGGTTCTTTCTGGGGTAAATGTCCATTGATACAGCATGCTTACGATTATATATTTTACAGGTTTATAACCGAGCTCGGCATATAGAAGCGAGCGTTCGTCAAGTTTAAAAACATCGCCAAAATTTTTAATTCTTACCTTATCATATCCCGCATCAAAGACAATTGTCGGCAAAACCTGGGGCATTTGAAGGTCAAGGTGTAAAGTTCCGCTTTCCGGTTCCGCGTCAAGTTGTTGATAACTTCCAACGATTTGTAATTGTCCAAGTATTGTAAACATCAACTCGCCATAAGTTCCAGCTGTTTTTTTAGCATTTTGCAACGATAGAAGTTTGCTCGTTGCATTTACGGTGTCGCGAAGGTTAAACCTTTCAATCTCGTAGAAATAATTGAAGTAACTTGGAAGGAAATTATCTCCGAAATTCCTCCTTTCAACTTTGGCGTTGATGTTTAAAATTCCAAGACCCTTGAAATCAAAAATCGTTCCATATGCGATTCCTCTACCGTAGTTCAAAAACTTGACATAATCAAAATAAAGGTCCCATCCGAAGATTTTCGTTCTAATTATCGGAAGACCGATGTCAAATCCAACTATGTCAGGTTTTTTGAGGTCTCTGACTATTTTTCTTTGCGCAGTGTCATATCGTGCGAGTGCATCTTTGTCAAAATCAGTCGCATATGTCCCTCCCAATTCAAGGTTTCCGATAATTGGGATTGTGCCAGCAGGTGTAAATTTCAAAGGTCTTACATAGCCACGCAACCCGAAAACGCCGACTTTTCTCAAGTCGCTTGTCACTGATTCAAATCCGAACTTTCCAAAGTCAACATCAAATTCAAGCCCGACTTTCCTATCATCGTAGCTTGCGTTATTTTTGTAGTAGTAAATTATCGTTCCGTGCCCGAGGCGAGCATAGTCAAGAGCCCCGATACGGGCATAAAGCGGGTCTCCTTTTAAACCATATCTTACATATCTTATCGCTCTCAGGAAATCGTAAGGTTCATTCCAGTCCTCACTTCTGATTTTACCATCGTTAACGCCGATTCTAAGGTTTACATCAAGACCAACTCCAAATTTTCCGAAAGCCAATTCTGGGGAGATATTCAATAGATAATATGGTTTGCCGTCAAACCAAGATAAGCCAAGCCCCCCGGCAAATTCACCGCTTGTTTGTGGTCTAATGGGTTGGGTATCCCTTTGAACTCTGCGCTGGG
>JAPYWO010000139.1 GCA_028276305.1 Candidatus Thermokryptus sp. | reverse complement strand
TCACCCCATAATGTTCAAAAGCAAAAAATTTCCCCGTTCTCCACAAACCACTTTGAATTTCGTCAGCCACAACAAGAAAACCGAACTTTTCCCTTAACTCAAAAATTTTCTCAACAAATTTCTTGTCCGCTGGAATTATTCCACCCTCACCTTGAACAAATTCAAGAAAGACACCCGCAAGGCTATCGTTTATATTTTCCTCAAGTTGATCAATGTCGTTATATCTTAACACAGAAATTCCAGGCAAGAACGGCTCATATCCATTGCGATATTTATCCCTGTCCATTAAAGAAAGCGCCCCCATCGTTCTCCCGTGAAAAGAATTTGAAAAACTAACGATGATATTCTTCCCGAACTTTTTACCCCATTTTCTTGTCAATTTAATTGCTGTCTCAATCGCCTCCGCACCGCTGTTTGTGAAAAAGACCTTCTTATAGCCAGAAAACTGAATTAACAATTTCGCAAGGTTGACCTGCGATTCGTGAACGAAAAGGTTTGAAAGATGGATATACCTATCAATTTGCTCAATTATCGCACTCTTTATCTTCTCGTTCCCGTATCCAAGTGCGTTCACACCAATGCCGGACAACATGTCAAGATATTTTCTCCCTTCATAATCATAAAGGAAAACACCATCGCCATATTTTATGCGAACCCCGAGTCGCCTATATGTTTGAAAAAAGAGCTCTTTTTCAAGTTCAAAAACTGTCATCAATTACCTCCGCTTGACATTGAAATTTTCTCAAAAAGCGAATAGAAAAAACTTACCTTTTTCCTCAACTCATCAATATCACCATCATTTATTATGACCATATCAGCAAGCTTCCTTTTAATTTTTGAATCCAACTGCGCTCTCATCCTTTTCAAAACCTCTTCCTTTGAACATTTGTCACGCTCCATGATTCTTTTAATTTTAATTTCATCATCAGCGTCAACCACCAACACATAATCAAGTTCTTTATCAAAACCTGACTCAAAAATAAGCGCAGCTTCAACAATGACAAAGTTATACTTCCCTTCATCAGCGATTTTTTTTAAATCCGAAAGGATTCTCTTTATAACAGCAGGATGAACGATTGATTCAAGGAGTTTTCTTTTCTCATCGGATGAAAAGATGATGTCAGCGATGAACTTTCTGTTAAGTTTTCCCCCGATGTATGATTTTTCTCCAAAAATTTTTTTTATTTTCTTCTTCAATGACTCATCGTTTTCCATAATTTCCTTTGCCAGTTCATCAGCGTAGATCACCTTTGCCCCGAGCTCTTCAAAAATTTTACAAACCGTTGTCTTGCCAGCCCCGATGCCACCGGTTATTCCAACTGTTAAAATTCCATGTTTGAAAGCCAAATTTGAAGTTCTTTTTTCTAAAAAATAAAAAATTTTTACCGCAAATAAAAAAGCGTCCCGCTAATGCGGGACGCATTTGAATTACTTAGCATATGCAACAGAGCGAACCTCCCTTATAACCGTGACCTTGATCTGCCCCGGGTATTCCATTTCCTCTTGAATTTTCGCTGCTATATCTCTTGAAAGTTGTTCAGCGAGATTATCGTCAACTTTATCAGGTTCAACTATAACTCTAACTTCACGACCAGCTTGAATTGCGTATGTCTTTGCTACGCCCTCAAATGACTTTGCAATCTCTTCAAGCTTTTGCAACCTTCTTACATAACCCTCAACCGATTCTCTCCTCGCTCCGGGTCTTGCACCACTTATGGCATCAGCTGCTTGAACGATTGCAGCAATTGGTGTCTCCATAGGAATATCTTCGTGATGTGATCCAACAGCATTCACAACGATGGGATGCTCACCGTATCTACTCAAAATTTCATACCCAATTAAAGCATGTGGACCCTCCTGCCTATCAACTACTTTACCTATGTCATGGAAAAGCCCTGCCCTTTTTGCAAGATGTGGGTCAAGCCCGAGTTCAGACGCCATTATCGCAGCAAGATAAGCTACTTCTATGCTATGCTGTAAAACATTTTGACCATAACTTGAACGATACTTCATCTTTCCAACGAGACGGACTATTTCACGATGCACATTGTGAATCCCAAGTTCAAGTAAAGTATTTTCCCCGACCTTATAAATCTCCTCTTCAAGCTCTTGTTTGACCTTTTCAACAACTTCTTCAATTCTCGCCGGGTGAATTCTCCCATCGGCAAGTAATCTCTCAAGCGCAATTTTAGCAACTTCACGTCTAAATGGGTCAAATCCAGAGATTATGACCGCCTCAGGGGTATCGTCAACGATTATATCGCACCCGGTTAATTGCTCAAACGCCCGTATATTTCTTCCCTCTCTTCCAATTATCCTCCCTTTAAGTTCATCGTTTGGAATGTGAAGCACAGTGACGGTAGTTTCAACCGAATGGTCAGCAGCTGTCCTTTGAATTGCTTGAACGATTATCTTTTGAGCTTCTTTTTTTGCTTCCTCCTTCGCTTGCTCACGGATTTCGCGGATCATTTTCGCAGCTTCTGCTTTCGCCTCCGCTACCATGCTATCAATCAAAATTTTCTTCGCCTCGTCTCTCGTCAAACCAGCTATCTTCTCAAGCTGAACCTTTTGTTCCTCTATCAGCTTGTCAATTTCTTTTTGCCTTGCCTCAATTAATTTTCTTTGCTCCTCAATTTGTTGTTGAACTTTGTTAAGTTCACGCTCCCTCTTGTTTAATTCATCAGCTCTTTCATTCAGTTTTTCCTCCTTCGCGAGAAGTTGTTTTTCATACGATTGAAGCTTTTGCTTTATTTGATTTACCTCAATCTCAAATTCCTGCTTCTTCCTGAACCATTCATCCCTTACTTCAAGTAATTTTTCCTTTTTGATGTTGTTTGCCTCGCGCTCTGCGTCTTCAATTATCTTTTGCGCTCTTGCTTCAGCGCTTCCAATTTTCTTTTCCTCAACTTTTGAATGAAAGAACCATCCTATGAAAAAAGATACCAAAACAGCCAACGCGACAACTATGTATACAGCCATATTCTACCTCCTCAAGTTTCTTTTAAAAATTATCAACAAAAACAAAAACCGCGCTTGTCAGCCCAGCGAGCCCATCCCAACGATGACGCCTGCCTGGGTACTTCTTACTTCCACCGTCCGCATCTTTAAGCTCTGGCTAAACCAGAGCAGCGGACTCCCCAAACTTTTGGGGAGCGTGGCCTGTAATCCGCACCCAAGAGCCAGGCAATCAAAATAACGCTGGCTTTCCCCTGAGCCCTTACTGAGCTGACAGCGCGGTTACAAACTTAATATCTTATCAACCCGATTTGACAAATCCATCAACAAATTCTCTATCTCGCCTTCAACATTGTCATGTTTCATCCTTTCACGAAACAACTCCTCGGCTATGTTAAGCGCTGTCAAAACAGCTATCGTCAAAGCATTGCGCCCCGGAAACTTGCTCTCCAATTCTCGCATCACACTATCAACATATTCTGCAACTTTATACCCAAGCTCTTCGTCATCAACTTTTAAGATGTATTCGTTATTTAAAATTTTCACTTTAATTGTCTTTGTCTCCGATAAATTCAATTCCATTTCCAAAGTTTATTTTCCAGGGGAAAACCAGCACATATCTTTTCAAAGATAACGATTAATCCTATCAAGCAAAAAAACAATCCTCTTCTTTAAGTCCTCCTTCTCATCCGCAGAAAACAAAACAAAACCATCGCTTCTCAACTTTTCATTTTCACGCTTCAACTTCTCAACTTCATCCTCAAGCACTGACAATCTCGCGCGCAAACTTTCATTTTCCTCCTTCAACTTTCGGACATATTCATAAACCTTGTCAAACTTCCCTTGCAATTCCTCAATCAACAAAGCCAAATTCAACTTATTTTTATCATCAACGATCTCCAAATCTTAGAAACCTCTAAGTTTTGCTCCTGTTCTTCCTTCAACATAAGATACAATTTCCTTCATCAAGGCATTGACCTCCTCATCCGTCAAGGTCTTCTGACCCGAGACAATCTCAAGTGAAAAAGCAACGCTCTTTTTTCCATCTCCTATCTTCTCTCCTCTATAAATGTCAAAAAGATAAATTGATTTCAAAAGATCGCCCGCTTTTTCCTTTATCGCCTTCTCTAACTCACCCACAGGCACCGACTCATCAACGACAAAAGCAAGGTCTCTATACACACTCGGATATCTGGGCAACTCAACATAATGTCTTGACTCTATCCGTGAACCTTTAGACATCAAATTCAAATCAATTTCAGCAATGAATATATCTGCTTGAACATCAAACCTCTTCAAAAGGACATCTCCAACTTTAAACAACTTCCCGGCATATTTTCCATCTATTTCAACACCTATCTCAAGCTCAGCCAAAGCGCTTCTATTATTAGAATAATAAATAAATCTGTAATTTTCAAGAAAAACCGACTTGAAGAGACGCTCAATTTCCCCCTTCAAATCGTAAATGTCAAAGTTCCTCTCCTTCAAATCGTAGCTCAGTGGCTCTGCTCTTCCCGTCATTAAAATTAAAAGATGTTCCTTCTCAACATAATTGCCAACCAAACTTGATACATCATCTCCTGGAAGACCAATACCGAAGACCTTACCTATCTCAAAAAACTTCAAATCCCTTATACCATAACCAAAGTTATGCCTTACTACATCAAGAGCACTTGGAATTAAGCTCGGTTTAAGTGCCGACATCTCTCTGCTTAAAGGGTTCAAGACCTTGACAAAATTATCGCTAAACAATGAAGCCATTCCCTCATCAAGCATGCTGTTTGTAACGACTTCTTTAAACCCGGCTCCTATCAACCTCTCACGAACAATTTCATTAAAATCAACTTTTGTTTTTTCAGTTGAAAAATGAACCACAGAACTCATTTTATTCGGGATTTTATCGTATCCATAGACACGGGCAACCTCTTCAACCAAATCAATCTCCCTTTCAATGTCAGGTCTAAATGTCGGCACCCTAACTTTAACAGAATCATCATCAACATTTAAAACCTCAATC
>JAPYWO010000138.1 GCA_028276305.1 Candidatus Thermokryptus sp. | reverse complement strand
CACTACCTTATCCCTTGTGATGTAATAATAAAGTCAATCAAAGAGCTTGAGTTTTACAAGGATTTCTATGGAACTGCTACTTACGAAGCATTAAAGGAAGGACGGGCTTTATGAATGAAAAAGTTAAGCTCTGGCTAATTAAAGCTTTTGAGGACTATATGTCCATAAAAACACTTTTAGATTCTCCACAAATGGAATACACTACAAGTGTTATATGCTTTCACTCCCAACAGATGGTAGAAAAGCTACTTAAAGCATTTTTAACTTATCATAATATCCAATTTCCCAGAACTCATCTCCTTGAAACTCTTAGACAAAAATGCCTTGAATTAGATGAAGAATTCCAAAACTTAAATTTCAAAAATCTTTCTATATATGCGGTGGAAGTAAGATATCCAGATGAGTTTAATATACCGTCCATTGATGAAACAAATGAATATGTAAAAATCGCATTACAAGTAAAAGACTTTATTTTGAGTAAATTAAACATTACCGAAGAAGAAATTTTGCGATGGATTAAAGAGGCTAAACAGAGAGGAGAAATAGAATGAGAGCGATTGAAGAGATAAAGAGAATACTTAAAGAGCATAAAGAGGAAATAAGAGAAAAGTATGGAGTAATAATAGTTGGCGTCTTTGGGTCCTATGCAAGAGGAAAACAAAATGAGACAAGCGATGTAGATATAATTGTTGAGCTTGAAAGACCAATAGGGCTCAAATTCTATGAGCTTTGGGATTATCTTGAAAATATCCTTGCAATAAAAGTAGATGTTCTAACTCTTTCCGCTTTGAAACAAAAAACCTTGCTCTGGGAAAATGTAAAAGAGGATATAACTAAATTAATATTACAAAAGGGGGTTGAGGAATGAAAAAATTACATATACCAGTTGTTTTTCAAGCATCGGCTACTGAACTACCTTATCCTGAGGACTACTTTGACGCCGTCTTCACAGACCCGCCTTATTATGACAATGTTCCCTACTCTTATCTTTCCGACTTCTTTTATGTCTGGCTAAAAAGAAGCATCGGTGACTTATATCCTGATTTATTTTCAACCCCTCTTACCCCGAAATCAAAAGAAATTGTCGCGTATTCACATCAAGAAGGAGGTTTTGAAGCCGGCAAAAAATACTTTGAAGAAATGCTGAAAAAATCATTTCAGGAAATTTACAGGGTTTTAAAGCCAGAAGGAATTTGCATTATCGTTTATGCTCATAAATCAACCGCTGGATGGGAAACACTTATTAACTCACTTTTGGACTCCGGACTTGTCCCCACCGCATCATGGCCAATTGATACTGAAATGAAAGAAAGATTAAGGGCACAAGAATCAGCTGCACTTGCTTCTTCAATTTACATAGTTTGCAGAAAAATTAAGAGAGAAGAGACAGGTTGGTTTAATGAAGTGAAAGAAGAGATTAAAAAGCATATTTTCCAAAAACTTGATAGATTATGGAGTGAAGGAATTTCAGGTGCTGACTTTTTCATCGCTGGAATTGGCTCCGCAATTGAAATCTTTGGCAAATACGAAAAGGTTATGGACTACGAAGGAAATATCATACGGGCAGATAAATTACTTGAGTATGTGAGAGAAATTGTTACCGATTATGCTGTCCGCCAAATTTTGCACAATGGCATTGCAGGGGAACTTTCGCCACTTACGAGATTTTATATACTTTTCAGATGGACATTTGGGGAGGGCAAAGTTGAATTTGATGAAGCAAGAAAGCTCGCTCAAAGCGTTGGGATAGACCTTGCGCGAGAGTGGAACAAAGGTTTCATAAAGAAGGAAAAAGAATTCATAAAAGTCATCGGACCACAGGATAGGAATTTGAAAGAGCTTAAGGATTCAAAGGAATTAATTGATGTTCTTCATTATGTTCTTTTATTATGGGAAAAGGGAGAAAGAGAAGAAATGAAAAAAGTTCTCACAGAAAGTGGGCTTGGTAATAAAGATGCTTTTTATAAGGTAGCTCAAGCGATATCTGAAACATTACCGAAAGATAGCAAGGAAAAGAAATTACTTGATGGTTTTCTTTCGGGGAAGGAAAAAATTTTAGATGAAATAAAGAAAGGCACTGCAAGAACGGAAAGGTTATTTTAAAATGAAAAGGGAGGGAATTTAAATGAGACCTTTTTCTTCTATTGCTATACCCCATAGCGACATCCTTGAAGGGCGCCTTACAATGGATGTTTTCGCTGCTGACCTTTGGCAAGTTTTTAAAGGGAGTGCCCCAGACGAATATCAAAGCCCAGAGGTGTTTTTCAGAAAAACCTATCTTACCGTTGGGATGAAAAACCTTCTTGATGTTGTTAAGAAACGGCTTGATGGCAGAGGTGGAGACCCTGTAATTCAACTTCAAACACCTTTCGGCGGAGGGAAGACGCATTCTTTGATCGCCCTTTTCCATAAAGCAAAGGAATGGAAAGCAAATGTTGTAGTGATTGATGGGACAGCCCTTGACCCAAGAGAAACAACTCTTTGGGGAGAAATTGAGAGGCAACTTACTGGAAATATCAGCTTACTAAAAGGAGGGACAACCCCAGGAAAGGAAAAACTCATAGAACTTTTGAAAAAACATCAACCATTGCTGATTTTAATGGATGAAGTTTTGGAATACGCTATAAAATCATCGGGGATAAAGGTTGGTTCTTCAAATTTAGCATCGCAAACAGTTGCCTTTATCCAAGAACTAAGTGGCACTATTTCAATTCTCCCAAATTCTATTTTAGTACTTACTCTACCTTCAAGTTTAATTGAACATTATGATGAAAGCGGAGAACAGCTTTTCCAACGGCTTCAAAAGGTCTTGGGAAGAGTTGAAAAAGTATTTACTCCGGTTCAGGATGAAGAAATTTCCCAAGTTATTAGAAGGCGTCTTTTTAGTTATATTGATGAAAATTCAGCTACTGAGGTGATAAATGATTTTTTGGATTATGCAGAAAGGGAAAGAATTTTGCCAGAGGGGGTTGATATCGCGGATTACCGAGAGAGATTCAAAGCAAGCTATCCATTTCAACCTGAGGTAATTGATGTTTTATATAAACGTTGGGGTTCTTTTCCATCATTTCAAAGGACAAGGGGTGTCTTGAGAATTTTAGCCTTAGTTGTGCATTCCCTTAAGGATTCAAAAATACCTTTTATTAGATTGGGGGATTTTGACCTTAAAAATGACGACTTGAGAAGAGAACTTATAAAACATATTGGGCTTGAATATGATAGCATCATCTACTCGGATATCACATCTTCCGATTCAGGTGCTAAAAAGGTTGATAGAGCGCTTGGTTCTTCTTATGTGCCATTTTCTTTTGGAACTAAGGTTGCAACCGCAATTTTTATGTGCTCTTTTTCCGGGGGTCCTGAAAAAGGAGCGAGTGTAGGTGAGATAAAACTTTATTGTGCCGAACCTCAAATACCAAGCAGTGTTATAGTTGAAACTATAACAAAACTTAAAGAAAATCTTTTTTATCTATCCGATGATGGTCTATACTTCACAAATCAACCCAATTTAAACCGAATACTTTTAAATAAAATTGAGGGAATAGAAGAAACAAATATTGAAGTTGAAGAAAAAAATCTTCTGATGGCAAGTATCAAAAAAGATATTTTTGATGTTTACATATGGCCAAATAATTCCAAGGATGTTCCAGACACCCCTAAGTTAAAGCTTATTGTTTTGAAAGATAAGGATAGATATAAAGAATTCCTGGATTATTGTGGAGATAGACCAAGGGTTTACCGCAATATTGTCATATTTTTATGCCCAATTGAATCCGAAAGGATAAACTTTGAAAGAACCCTCAAGAGAAAACTCGCATGGGAGGAGATAGAAAAAGATAAAAAATTACATCTTACCGACGAGCAAAGAAAAAGGGTTAAAGAGGAATTAAAAAAGTTGGATGTCAAAGAAAACATAAGGAACCTATATCGTATAATTTTGATCCCATCCAAGGGGGATATTAAAGAATTTGATTTAGGCATTTCAACTTACGGTGCTGATATTAATATTGGAAAGGAGGTATATGACAGGTTAAAAAGTGAAGGTGAAATTCTTGAAAAATTAAGTTACCTAACACTTAAAGATAAATACCTTAGGGATAACGATTATGTTCAAACTAAAAATATCCTTGACGCTTTTTATAAAACCCCAGGTGAGGTGAGAATCATAAATGAAAATGTGTTAAAAGAAGCTATTAGAGAAGGGGTGAGACAAGGTTACTTTGGATTAGGGACTTTAGAAGATGGAGAACCAAGATGGAAATACTTTAAAGCGGAAGCTAAACCCGAATTAGTTGAGAACGAGATAATAATTAAATCCAAATTGTGCGAAGAGCCTGAACCTAAAAAAATTTCAGATACCAAGATTGAGGAGTACATTGAACAAATCAGAAGATGTGATGACATTGAGACCTTGAATGAAATAAAAGAAGAAGTAGCTCAGTATGAGTTAAAACCAGAACAAAAGAAAAAAATTTGGGATGAAATAGAAAAAAAAGTAAATGATTTAAAACGAAAACAATCGGAATATCATTCTGTTTATCTTGAACTTAACATTCCTATGGGGAAATTTTCGGACTTGAAAAAAATGATTGACTTAATCCAAACCAAATTTAAGCAGGTATTTGTTAAAGTTGAGATAAGTGCCAGAGAGGGGAGCATCTCAAAATCAGAGTATGAGGATAAAATCTTAGAGGCGATAAGGCAAGCTGGTATTGAAATTAAAGGTGAAAGGTTAGAATAAAAAACCATACCGCTTTCTAATGTGGATGCAACAAGAATTTCTGTGTCAAATTACAAGCAATCGCTTTACTAATGATCTGCTAAATCTTGTCAGAAAAAATCCAAACTATAAAGCAATTTTATAACTCCTGATCCCTCACCCCTGGAACTTTTTCCACACCATTCAAGTTTTTCCCTTTGGTGAGGGAAAACAAAATTTATTTTTCAAAATGGGTCAAATCAACAGAAGAAAATTCATCAAAATCACAACCCTTTTATCCCTTTCCCCATTCCTTTCTTCAATTT
>JAPYWO010000137.1 GCA_028276305.1 Candidatus Thermokryptus sp. | reverse complement strand
TGTCCCTGCGGTTTTACCTCGTGGAGATTTGATACTTCTTTTCGCTGATGATTTTTATTCCAACTTTTCAGGTGAGATTGATTTTGGTTCAATAGGTGACCGCGTCATCGTGAAAAGACCAGATGCAACATTGAAAGATGGTTCAAAGTTTGGTTTTAAAATCGCAAAGAGGGACTTGTTTGGGTTTGATGTTTCGCTAAGCTATGTATACAGCAGGGATGATATACCGATCGTTAGGAAAATTTATTTTCAAAGTTATCCAACTCCGGATTCTGTCATTTTGGAGTTCCCGAGGATGAAGGTTTTGGGGTTTGATTTAACTGGTGAAGTAGCTGGAGTTGGTGTTTGGGCAGAAGCGGGGATTTTTTATCCGGAAAAGGTTGATATGGAAGTTTTTGAATATGGTTATATGCAACCGGGTGTATTTGGGCGTATAAATGTGCTTGACAAGAAAAGTTATACGAGGTTTGTTTTGGGATTGGATTATACGACAAGTTATGGATTGTATTTAAATTTGCAGTATTTGCATGGGTTTTTGCATGAGAGGGGAAGGGAGAATTTGAAAAATTATTTCACATTTAATTTTGAGAAGAGATATATGAATGACAAGGTTAAGTTCAATTTTTTGAGCGGTGGGGTTGAGTTTAAGAAGTTGAAAGGTGATTATGCGATCATATATAACCCGCAGTTGAGTTTTACACCGGTTGATAATTTTGAATTTTCAGTTGGTGGGAGATTTATAGAGTCGCGCGGGAAGACGACATTTGGGAAATTGAAAGACAGGGATGAGGTTTATGTGAAGGTGAAATATAGTTTTTAAGTTTTATGTGAAAAAGTTAAATTTAAAACAAAAAGGAGATTGAAGATGCCGAATGTAAAGATAAAAGCGAGCGAAAATGGACCCTATGTTGTTGAGATTGATGGTGGTAAATTTGAAGTTGAGCGTGGTTCAAATGTTGAGGTGATTGAGAAGAAGACGATTGCGCTTTGTAGATGCGGTCAATCGGGAAATAAGCCATTTTGTGACGGGACGCATAGAAAGGTTGGTTTTAATGCTGATGAGGTTAAGATAAAGATTGTTTAACTTCAACCCTCACTCTAACTTTCTCCCGTAGGGAAAGAGGAGAATTTAAGGAAGAGATGTGATCTGCGTCACAGAGGTCTTGTGAAGGAAATGGAATTTTTAAAGGTGCATGCTTGGCGAGGTTTTATTAGATTTCTTTAATTTTCATGCGTTTGCTCTTGACATTTGGTGTTAATTTTGTTATATTTTCGTTGAGATTTTTTTCTCCCTTTTTGAGGGAGATTTTGGAAACGGCAATTATAAAATTAAAAATAATTCGTGGAGGTCGCCATGAGAAAATTATATTTAACTTTCTGTCTTCTCTTTCTTGTAAGTGGGCTTGTTTTCGCCCAAGATCAATTAACGATCGGATGGAATACATCAAGCATTGAAGTTGACGCTAGTGTTTCAGGGCAACAAGTTTTTGTAGTTTTAAAATGGGAAGATAACGCTTCTCCAACTCAGGGGATATGGAGCTTCCAGATTGATATAACAAGTACAACTATAACAATTGGCACAGGTGATGTTGCTCTATATGGAAGTTTATCATCTAATTTCACGATATCAAAAAGTTCAATAACAAATGGCGTCAGAGTGTTAGTTTATGGTAAAACCAACAGGAGGATGTTCGCCCCAGGTTACAATGCAGCTGTTTTGACTCTTACACTTCCATCCCTTTCAGCTGGGAGTTATTCAATTGCTTTAAGTAACGCTTCAGCCGTTAAGAGAGATTACCCTAGCGGTGCGAACCCAACCTCGCAAGCGGTGACGCTTAGCCCAAGTACAATAAATATCACAGCTTCAACTTTTACAGCGCCATCGTCGTCACCGACATTTACAGGTACAGGTTATACAACACCACGAAAATATGGAGATATTAATTGGGACACATATGTCAATATTGCGGATGTAACAGGGCTTGCGGATGTTCTTGTAGGGAATTATGGAAATGTTAATGTTTATGACCCAGAAAACAATTGGTATTCGGGAACACCAAATTATAGGTATTTTTATGAATCCTATAATGGAGAAACTCCAATTAATTATGATGATAATGTGAACATAGATAACAACGATAGTACAGCAGCTAATGTATATGGCTCTAGTGGAAGCCCTGATAATACGCTTGACCTTATGGATCTTGCGACATTAGAGGATGCGGTGACAAGTGGTGTTTGGCCAAGCTATGCGATTGGTGCTATTGCAGGTTTGCCGGCTGGGAAGATAAACGGTGGTCCTGGCATTGGTTCTGGGATACTTGCGAAGGTTGAAGGTAGTGGGGCAAGGTTTGAGAAAGTTGCGACGGATGTATTTGTTAAGTTTGAGGTGTTTAACTCTGGGCAGAAGGGAAGTAAAATCAGAGTTACGGTTGATAACAATAGTGCTGAATTGAGAGGATTGCAAATTGAATTGGCTTCATCAGTGCTTCCTGGGAAGCTTGATGTTTGGAGTTTGCCTGATGCGAGCGGTTTGAAAGTCGCCTGGAAGAGAAATGAATTCAATAAAATCGTCATCTTAGTTTATGCAGATGGTGGAAAGGTTATGAAGTCGGGAAGTGCATCTTATGTGACGATTGTTGTCCCGAATGTAACCCGTGAGCAGATTTTGGGCGCTGAGCCGAAGGTTATAGCAAGCATTAAGAACATCTCTTATGATGTCAATTATGATGTCACTGAGGCAAGTGGAATTGTCCCGTTGAACTATATGTTGTATCAAAACTATCCGAATCCGTTCAACCCGGGGACGAAGATAGAGTTTGAGGTTCCGGAGTATTCAAATGTTAAGTTGATAATTTGGAACTCGCTCGGACAAAAGGTGAAGGAGATTTATTCAGGTGCAGTTGACCCGAACAGGTATAGTGTATACTGGGATGGTAAAGATGAAAATGGATTGTCCGTTGCATCAGGAATTTACTTCGTCACGATGTATGCTCGCTCGCTTGAGGAACAGGGCAGAGAGTTCACTATGACGAGGAAGATGATATTGATGAAGTAAAAGTTTTATTTGTTGCTGTTTCAGAGGGGGTAGGTGTGATTTTCACCTATCCCCTTTTTTGTTTAAATTTGGAGTAAAAAAGTTAAAAGAGGTGATTGATGATGTGTAAAAGAATGTTTTTTGTTCTTATTGTTTTTTTGATTTTTCAATTTGGGGTTTTGAATTCACAGGAGAAGAAGTTTCAAAATGTTGGGGTTAAAAAAGATACGAGCGTAGTTGAAAAGGGGAAAGTTAAGAAGCCGGGTTCTCCTTTGTCAACGGGGGCTGGGTTTTTGATCAGCGATGACCCTTCTGCAACGCCGGACGCTTCAGCTATTCTTGATGTTAAGGTTACTGGGGCGACGAAGAAAGGGGTTTTGATACCGAGGATGACAGCGTCAGAGAGGTTAAGTATAAGTTCGCCTGCTGTTGGGCTTCTTGTTTATCAGACAGATGGGACGCCTGGGTTTTATTATTGGGATGGTTCTGTCTGGCAAAGGTTAAGTTTGTCAGGTGAAGGTGCTCTTCCGAGTGGGTCAGCGGGGCAGACATTAAGGCATGATGGGACGAGTTGGGTTGCGAGCAGTTTGATATACAATGATGGAACAAGGGTTGGAATTGGGACGACATCTCCGACGGGAGCAAAATTGCATATTTTGGGTTCATCGGGGGAACCGGGCTTGCGTTTAACTGGAAGCACTGGGTTTGAAGCTGGTGTTTTCTTTGAAAACACAACCGGGAGGACTTATTCAATTTATTCAACAAATGCAGGCATTTTAACAATTGGTGATGAGACCGCAAGTCAAGTCAGGATTGCGATTGATCCTACTGGGAAAGTTGGTATAGGAACGGCATCGCCTTCTTATACATTAGATGTGAGTGGTAATGCAAGGGTGAGTGGTCTTGCAACTGGTGGATTACCGCAAGTTGTTTTGTCAAATAACGATGGTTCTCTTTCAGCGAGTGGGGCAGGTACAGATGGGCAGGTTTTAACTTGGACATCTACGGGACCGGCGTGGAGTTATAATCCCTTTGTCGTTACAATTCTTGCAGGAAATGGTAATTTAACTTGGGTAAATATGCCCGTTGCTCTAACTGAACTTGCAGGGGTAATAAGATATCGGACAAGAGTTGATTTGACAAATGTGACTCAAGCAAGGATAACTGTGGTCGTGATGGTTGCTGGTGCTACAAATGCACGATTGGCTGTTCAATATAGCACAGACCAAGTTACTTGGAATTACCTTGATGGTTTTAGCGGACCATTTGTGAATATTAACACCACTGGATTGCAAGTTTCTTCTTGGGTAAATATAAGTTCTGGTGCAAGAGGAGATGTTTATTTGCGAATTGTGGGTCTTAATGGGGATGGAGTTATTGATCCACAGTTTGGGCTTATTACTGTTCAATTTAGATAAAAATTTTTTTGAAGGATATGGCAAGATTTGTTAAGGTAATTTTTTGTTTATTTTTATTTCAGGTTTTGCACTCACAGGATGTCGTTTTGATGTCAGGGACTTATGTTAGTGCGGGTTCGGGTGTTGTTGTGAAAATGGGGAGTTTGACTGTTAATTCAGGGGCGACGGTTGAGATCGGTTCAGGGGCGAAGTTTCAACTTTTTTCCGACCTTACGAATTCAGGGACGATCAATTGCGATGTAAATTCAGATTTTGAATTTATCGGTGGGTTTCAAATGATAACTGGAAGTGTTAATTTTGGAAATTTAACTAAATCTGGCGGTGGTTCAATAATTTTAAATAGTCCGATAAGCGTTTCAGGTGTGTTATCGCTTCAATCGGGGAAAATTTACCTTGGCGGGAATGATTTGACAGTTTTAGGTTCAATCGGAACTTATTCCTCTGTTAATTCCATCGTTCAAAATGGGACAGGGAGATTAATCCGAAGCGTAAGTGGAACTGGTGATTTTGTTTTTCCTTTGAGCGTTCCTGTTGGAAGTAGCGAATATTATCGTGGTGTTAAGATAACATTTACAACGGC